>JAPPKI010000560.1:3618-6992 GCA_028820035.1 bacterium
ATGTTGGCCGCGGCCGTCGCCTACTTGTGGGCGCCGGCCGCGAGGGCCAATGCCTCCTATAGCGAAGGATTCGGTCCGTGGATAGCGGCGGCGGGTGCCGCGATTGCCGTAGTCGGCGCGGTGATCTGGCTCAGGCGGGCACCGTACACCGCGCTCAGACCGCTGCGGGCCGGAGTCTCCCGCGGTCAGATCGGCGTAGCTGCTGTTGTCGTGGCCTTGGCTGTGATTTGCGGGTTTTCGGCGTGGCTCTTCGATGTCCGTGTTGGTGCCGGCATCGTTCCCGATCCGGTCGCAGAGGCGCAGATCGAGGCTCTGCGCCAAGAAGCCCGGGAGGATCCATCTCGTTCGGCCGAGTTGGCCCAAGACATCAGCAGGATCGCCAACGAGGCCAAGCAAACCGGCAAGGTCATTGACGATGGTTTCGTCGGCACCGGCACCAGGTACGGCTATCTGGCCATCGGTCTTGCCGCCCTGGGACTCGGCTTCGCCCTGCCAGCATCAGGCGTGTTCGGGAGCCAGTATCGCCGGCGATGGCGCTGGAATGCCGTTGTGGCCAGTACTGGCGTCGCGCTCTTGGTGATTCCGACCACTTGGATCGCTTCGTCGGTCAGGGTTGCTGACGCCCAGGTAAACACCGGTGCTGGCTCCTTCCTGTGCATGATTGCCGGAGTCCTTCTCGTGTCAAGTACGGCAAGCGTGCTTTCGGAGTTCGACAGGACTCAGGAGTACGTTGCCGTCGACAAGTCCGAAGCGGCTATGGAGGCATCGGCACCCGCTCCTGAGTGATTTCCTCCGTCTCTTGGGCCCTGGGGACTATTGGCCAGGGTTCTAGCTGCCAGCTTCAGGCATTTCTCCGTAGCCGGGAGAAAATAATTGTGGAGGGAAAAATGCTTGTGAAGAAGCAGTGGAAGGTTTGGCTCGCGCTGTTTGCAGTACTTGCCTTGGTTGTTGCGGCTTGCGGCAATGATGACGATGACGAGCCGGGGGCTGCGCCGGCGGACGAGGCTCCGGCTGCTCCCGAAGAGGAGGCCCCGGGTTCTGATATGCCTGGCGAGGGTGTCAGTGTGACCATGGCTCGGGCGAATTGGACGACGGGTTACATGCAGGCGGCCATCTATCGGCAGTTGTTGGAGGAATTGGGCTATGAGGTGAGCGACCCGGCCGATTTGGAGCTTGCGCCTGCCAACGCGTATCTCGCGATGGCTGAGGGAGCGTTCGACTTCTGGGTCAACTCGTGGTATCCGGTTCACAGCACATTCCTCACCGGCGAGATGCCCGACGGGTCTTTGGTCAACGAGCATGTGTCGGTGGTGGGCCAGGAGATGCTCGCCGGCGGCCTTGATGGGCTGTTGACCAACAAGTCGCTGGTCGAAGAGCACGGGATCACCACGTTCGATCAGATTGTGGCCGACGATGCGCTTTTCGAATTGTACGAGTCGTCCGACCCGAATCCCGGTGACGGCGTACTCCAGATTCTCGGTTGCGTTGTTGGTTGGGGCTGTTACGAAGCTTTGGCGCAGACGATCGTGATTGCAGGCTATGGAGACCGAGTCGAGCAGCTTGACGTCGGCGGTTACGACGCAGTCATCGCCGAAGCGGTGTCTCGGGCCGAATCCGGCACGCCGTTCATTGCTTACACCTGGACGCCCAGCGGCTATGTCACCCAGCTCATTCCGGGTGTCAACGCCATGTGGCTGGCTCACGAGCCCGACAAGTTGCATGACGGTTCCATGGACAACCCCGATGCCGCGGTCAACAGGCCGGCCTCGCTTGACCCTGATGTGTGTACGAGCGATCCGTGCTGGCTCTTCCGCGAATCGTCCGACATTCTGGTGACGGCAAGAAACGACTTTTTGGTCGAGAATCCGGCTGCGGCGAAGCTGTTAGAGCTGGTGCAGATCAGCGTGGTCGACGTCGCATTGCAGAACGTGCTCTACGACGGCGGCGAGAACACCAGCTCCGATGTGAACCGCCATGCCGCCGACTGGCTCGCCGCCAACCGGGCCACCGTCGACGAATGGCTCGCCGAAGCCCGAGCCGCAGGCTGATGTTTCAAACGCTCGGCATCAGGCCCCAGGGCCTGAAGGACGAATGAAGGGCGGGGCTTTTGCCCCGTCCCTCATCGCGTGGAGCGGACCCCGAATCGGCCTCGAGCGTCCATCTTCGAGTTTTCTAGCGTTCAAGTTTGGTTTGGTATAGGGTGTTGCCCCACAGGCGGGTTGGCGCGCGAGGGAGCGGGCCCAAGCTTGAATGCAATTGGAGGGATACCTATGACAAAGCGAAGCTCTTGGCGAGTCCTGCTAGCCATTCTTCTGGTTTTCGGACTGGTGGCTGCGGGTTGCGGCAACGACGACGACGAGCCGGGGGCTGCGCCGACTGGCGCTGATGCGCCGACTGGCGCTGATGCGCCGACTGGCGACGATGCGCCGACTGGCGACGATGCGCCGACTGGCGACGATACGCCGATGCCTGGTGAGGGTGTCAGTGTGACTATGGCTCGGGCGAATTGGACGACGGGTTATATGCAGGCGGCCATCTATCGCCATTTGTTGGAGGAGCTGGGCTATGAGGTGAGCGAGCCCGCTGATCTGGAGTTGGGGCCTTCGAACGCGTATGTGGCCATGGCTGAAGGGGCGTTCGATTTCTGGGTCAACTCGTGGTATCCGAACCATGATCCGTTCCTCAACGGTGAGATGCCCGACGGGTCTTTGGTCAACGAGCATGTGTCGGTGGTGGGCCAGGAGATGCTCGCCGGCGGCCTTGAGGGGCTGTTGACCAACAAGTCGCTGGTGGAAGAGCACGGGATCACCACGTTTGACCAGATCATGAGCGACGATGCGTTGTTCGATCTGTACGAGTCGACCGACTCGAACCCTGGTGACGGCGTTCTCCAGATCTTGGGTTGTATCGAGGGCTGGGGCTGCCATGTGGCGTTGGCCGAGACGCTGGAGCTGGCTGGCTACGCCGACCGGGCCGAGCAGTTGGAGGCCAGCGCCTACGACGCGGTGATCGCCGAGGCGGTGTCGCGGGCCGAATCCGGCACGCCGTTCATCGCCTACACCTGGACTCCGAGCGGCTATGTGACCCAGCTCATCCCGGGTGTGAACGCGATGTGGCTGGCGCACGAGGCCGACAAGGTGCATGACGGCTCGACCGACAACCCGGGCTTCGCAGTGACCGCTCCGGCCTCTTTGGGCACCGATGTGTGTACGAACGATCCGTGCTGGCTGTTCCGCAACTCCGCCGATATCAAGGTGACGGCCAACAACGACTTCCTCGTGGCCAATCCGGCTGCGGCCAGGCTGTTTGAGCTGGTGCAGATCAGCGTGGTCGACGTGGCATTGCAGAACGTGCTCTACGACGGCGGCGAGAAC
>JAPPKI010000545.1 GCA_028820035.1 bacterium
CCTCTACACCGAGACCGACCGCATCGGCGACTGCAACGCCGTGCACGCCCCCACTTATTCGATGTCGAAGATCGGCGGGGAGGCAGTGGCCCGCACCATGGCCCGAGCGCTCAAACTGCCCACCACCATCGCCCGCATCAATGCCAGCTACGGGCCCAACGGGGGGCTGCCCGTGTACCACATGGACTGGCTGATGAACGACCTGCCGATCCGGCTGCGGGCGCCGGCCCCGTCGCCCTACTCCCCCATCCACCAAGACGACATGAACGCCCACGTCGAGCCGCTGCTGGCCGCGGCGTCGGTGCCGGCCACGGTGGTCAACTGGGGAGGCGACGAGCACGTCAAAGCCGAGGACTGGGTAATGCACCTGGGCGAGCTTTCCGGGAAGATGCCCGAAGTCGCCTACGACGCGTTCCCCGGATCCCAGCCCGGCGCGGGCGCCGATCCGGCCAAGCGGATTTCTCTCACCGGCCCCTGCCAGGTGGGCTGGCGAGACGGCCTGACCGAGGTCTACGAAGCGCGCTATCCCGGCGGCCAGCCCGCTCCCGGCATCGGCGGCGCCGAGCGCCTCACTGCCGCTTACGGCAACGATTAGGGCTTAGCTCAGGCGAGAGGCCAGCAAGCGGGCCAGCTCCCGCGGCTGGTCGCCCTGGATGCTGTGGCCGGCGTTGGCCACCACGACCACCTCGGCATCAGGCTGACGGCGCAAGAACTCCTCCACGTCTTCGTCGCCCACCACTCCCGAATCCGCTCCCCGGTACAGCACCACCGGGCACGCCAGCGCGTCCACTGAGGTCCACAGGTCGGAGAACTCCGGGCTGCCCCCGCCCGGTTTGTCCGGGTCGGTGAGCTTCCAATCCCGCACCGGGTCCCACCGCCAGGTCCAGCTGCCGTCGGATTGCTCGAAGGCGTTGTGGATGATGCCCCGCCGCAGCGACGATTCGGTGCGGGTGGGGTTGAACTCCATGGTCCGGCCCAAGATGTCGTCGAAGCTCTCAAAGGTCTGGGGACCGGAGATGAACTCCACGATGGGCTCGGCCTTGGCATGATCGGTGCCGGGAGTCACGTCCACCACCGCTAGCGAGGGTACGAGCTCCGGGTGGCGAGCCCCCAGGCAGATGGCCGTCAACCCGCCCAGCGACATGCCCACCACCAACTCCGCCTCCGGCGCCACTTCTCGGATGGCCACCGCCACGTCATCGGCCATCGACGGCGGCCAATAGTCGTGCTCAGGCCGCCAGTCGGAGTGCCCGTGGCCAGGCAGATCAATGGCCACCGCCGGTTCCCCCAGAGCCAGCACCACGGTGTCCCAAGTGTGGGCGTTCTGGGCCCCTCCATGGATGAACACCACCCGGGCCGGTGCATCCCCCCACACGATTGCGCTTAAGCCAAGCTCGCTGGGCAATTCCACCCGACACCGTTCCACCGGCGGCGGCCCGTCCCAATCCAGTCCCACCTCAGAGGCATTGTCTGCCAACATCGAGAACTCGTCATAGACCGTCATTGACTTCACCCTGCCGGTGTTGGATAGCCGCTGCCAACTATTGGCCTGACACCATCATGAGCGTTTCGTCCTGGGAGCCCGATCCCACTGGCCGCCACCAATATCGCTGGTGGGACGGTGAAGAGTGGACCGACCAAGTCGCCGACGACGGAGTGCAGACAACCGATCCAGTCACCTCTAGCGAGGCGAGTCTTCCTGAAGGAACGCTCCCATCGACACTGGGACCAGCGCCCAATGACCCAATTGTCCATAACGACCCGGATACTCCTGACCCCATGAGCATGTTGTCTGCACGTGGAAAGCGCTTCGGCGCGTTCCTCCTGGAGATCCCGTTGGCAGCCGTCACACTGGGGATCGGCTACCTGATCTGGGCGCTGATCGTCTATTCCCAAGGGCAGACTCCGGCGAAACAGTTGCTGAAGATGCGGGTAGTCAACTTGGATGAACGACGGGCCGCTGGCTGGTCGTCCATGTTTCTTCGCGAGTGGATTCTGAAGGCAGCAATTCCCATCGGCCTCAACCTCATCTCCGTAGGGATCGTGGGGACCCTGTGGATATTGGTCGGCGGAATCATGGTGCTCGTCAATGACAGGCATCGGGCGCTGTGGGACAGAGCGCTCAAGACAGTCGTTATTGACGATCCTGACGACTCGTATAAGCCTCATCCCTACTCCCGAGATCGCCTTTGGGAGCAATGAGCCGCGATCCGCAGTCGGACGGACAGCGGATAGCCAACGGCCAACAGATAGCCTGACCTCCGCATGAGCAATCCCTCCTGGGAGGCAGACCCGACCACCCGACACGAATACCGCTGGTGGGACGGCGAAGAGTGGACCGAGCATGTGGCCGACGACGGGGTGCAATCCCTCGATCCCCTTACCGGCGCAGAAAACCTGGAGCCCCCTAAGGCACGCCGCGCCCGCGGCTCTGAAGCAACCGCCGGCCAAGAAGCAGTTTCATCTGACCAACCGGTCCAACTGGCCTCTCGCATGGCTCGCTTTGGTGGCCGGCTCATCGATTTGGCTGTCTATTTCGTGTTCACTTTTGCCCTGTTGCTCGTCCTTCACTTCACCGACATCCGGCCGATACCGGTCGACGAGCCGTACGATGCCGACCTCGTTCGGGCCTATGCCGAAAGCGTGGAAGGACTCTTTTGGGTACCGATCTTGTTCATCGCGCTCTATGAAATCGGACTGACCGCGATAAGAGGCCAAACCTTCGGCAAGATGGCAACCAGGACGCTGGTGGTCCGAGCCGAAGACCTCTTCCAGCCGGAATGGGGTCGCGCCCCGGGATGGGGGCAATCGATCATCCGCTGGACCCTCCCCGCTGTGCTGGTGATTCCAGCGTTCTTCCTTCCATACATTGGAGAGATTCTATTTCTGCTCTGCTATCTGTCCCTGATGTGGGATCGTGATCGACAGGGATGGCACGACAAAGCGGCAAGAACCCTGGTGGTAATGAAGCCGTAGGCTCACTCCTGCCTGTGGCTCGTGGAGCCCTACCCAGAAATCAACTGTTTGAGATGCTCAACGAGTTCTTGGTGCAAGTCGAGTTGATCGCGGATGTAGGCGGGCGACAGGCCGACTACGTGGATGCGGATGTTGATGGTGTTGGAACCGGTGGCTTCCATGGCGGCCCATAGTTGCTGGGCGGCCTCGGTTCCGTTGGCAGCTAGCACGGTGTTGGCGCCTTGGTCCCAGCGGGCCATGGTGCCCTCGGTGGTATAGGTGCGGTAGAGGTCGAGTTGGTTGTCGACGGCCTCGCCGGGAGGGCCGCCGATCCACACCCGTCGGATCAAGATCTTGGGGCCGGTCCCTCCGGCCTCGTCGTAGGCGTCGGATAGCGCTCGCACGTGGTCTGTGGCTTGGAGGCTGTCGTAGAGGATGCCCAAGCCGAACCCGGCCGCCCGGCGGACCGCGGCAAGCGACTGGGCGGCGGCCACCATCGGCACCGGGTGATCGGCACAGGCGGCGATGGCCCGGTCGTCGGCCAGCGGACCCTCGGCTTCGCCCCGCAGGGCGGCCACCACTAGGGGAAGGGCCTGCTTGAACCGCGGGCTGATCTCGTCAAACGGAACCTCTGCTAACTCGAAGTCCACCGGCAGCGCTCCCGACGCGAAACCCGCTCCCACCCGACCCGGGAAGGCTGCCGCAAGCCAGGCCACTTCCTCCGCAATGAGCGCGTAGGGCTTCATTGGCAACAGCAGAGGGCATGGCGCAGCCCACCCAGACGGCATGACCGCTAGTAGGAATCCGGCCATTTGCTGAGGGCTGGGGAAATAGCCTGGGAAACCGGCGTGGTGCTCCGACACCATCACCCCGTCGTAGCCCACCTCCACGGCTCGCCGGGCCAGGTCGCGCACCTCGTTTAGCTGCTCGGCGGCTGGGCCATCGTGGGGATACAGCCGCAGCGACACCGAGCCTTTGGCCAGCGGCGGTGCGGTGTCAACCATGGAGTTCAGCGCCGGATGAAGGCGTCAGCGAAGCGGCCCAGGGCGTCGCGCTTGGCCTCGATGGAGGCGCAGGCTGGGTCACCGGGATACCAGGGCATGGCGATGGTGGAGGAGACCCCGTGCTCGTTCATCTTGTCGTGCAGGCGAGGTGAGGGATCGGCGTTGGGGATCACCATGGTCTCGAACGGCCCGTCTTCTTTGCCGGCCTCTTTGCGCAGCTCGCTGAGGCGGTCGAGCAGGCGGTGAACCTCGGGCAGGTCGTAGTTCATGCCCAGCCAGCCGTCGTTGCGAACCGCCCGGGCCAGCGCGGCCTCCGACTTGCCTCCCACCCAGATGGAGACCGGCGCGTCGGGCTGGGGGTACATCCCGGTGGGGGCGAAGTCGAAGAACTCCCCGTGGAACTCGGCAGTGCCGTCGCGCCAAAAGCGACGACAGATTTCGATCATCTCGTCGGTGCGCCGCCCCCGGGTGCGGGGGTCGGCCCCCATCAGCTCGATCTCCTCCCGCAGCCAACCCACCCCTATGCCTAGCCGGAGCCGGTTGCTCGACAGCAGCGACAACGTGGCTACTTGGCTGGCCACCGAGAACGGGTCGCGCATGGGCAGGATGTACACGTAGGTGAGCACCTCCAGGGCTGTGGTGGCGCTCAGCATGGCCGACGCGGTGATCAGCGGATCGGCAAATGGCGACGTGTGGTCGAACGGGTTCTCCCCCGACGGGTGTACCGAGGCGAATCCGGCGGGCACGGCTACATGGTCGGCCAAAGCAACCCCGGTGAACCCCTCGGCCTCGGCGGCCCGTGCGATGTCCACCACCTGCTCGGTCTCCTCGAACATCACCGCGGCGTAGTACTTCACTGGCATCTCCCTATTTCGGTGCCCGCTGAGTCGCCCTGGCCGGTCATGATCCCGGCATATCCCCCAGCATCACGTCACGGCCTAGTGCGGGCTCGATGAAGGAGCCGAAGTAAGGGCCCCTGCGCAGGCTGTGGCCGCCGTCGATGTTGATGCATTGGCCGGTTATCCACCGGGACTCGGGTCCGATCAGGAACCGGGCCAAGTGGCCCACGTCCTCGGGGTATCCCACATCGGCCATGGGGGTGTTCTCGATGTAGCTGTCGTACACCTCGCCGTCTCGGGGGATGCCCTCCATGATCTCGGTGGCGATGAAGCCCGGTCGGATGGCGTTGAACCTGATGTTGGCCCCGCCGTACTCGTCGGCGGCGTTGCGCATGATGGCCTCGATGCCCGCCTTGCCAGGGGTGTAGGCCCCGAAATACATGTGGGTCACATGACCGGCGATCGACGACATGCCCACGAACGACCCGCCCCCGACGGCCCTCATCAGGGGCACCGAATGCTTGACCGTGAGCATGGTGCCCAGCACATTGAGGTGCAGCACCCGCAGGAACTCGTCGGTGTCTTGGAGGTGGTAGGGGCCCATTCCGCCGCCCCCGCCCGCGTTGGCCACAACCCCGTTCAGTGTCCCGGTGGGCTCGGCGGCGGCAGCCACCGCGGCGGCCACCGAGGACTCGTCGGTCACGTCGGCCACCACGTAGGCCACGCTGCCCCCATTGCCGGCTTCTTTGCTGATGCGCTCGGCCGAATCGGCCAGCTTCGACTCGGTACGGCCGCAAATGGTCACCGCGGCGCCGTCGGCGGCCAATGCCGCACCACAGGCGTGGCCGATGCCGGTGCCGCCTCCGGTCACCAGCACTCCGTGTCCCTTCACGCCATCTGCCATGATTGCTCCCTGATGAATCGCACGAGGCTGCCTGTCTTGTGCGGTTGATTGATCGCAGCAGCCGCAAAGGTAACAGGAGGATCTGATGAAGGCAGACGCGCTGGACGCATTCCGGCTGGACGGCAAAGTCGCGGTGATCACCGGGGCGGCCTCGGGCATAGGCGAGGCCACCGCCGAGCTGTTTGCCGCCGCCGGGGCCAAGGTGGTGTGCGGCGACCTAGACGGTGAGGGGGCCGAGAGCACCGTCAAGGCCATCCGCGAGGACGGGGGCGAGGCCATCGCCCAAGCCTGCAACGTGACTTCCCGCGACGAGGTGGACGCCCTGGTGGCCCGAGCAGTGGCCGCCTATGGCGGGCTCGACATCATCGCCAATGTCGCCGGCGCCATGTTCCCCGGTTTGATCGAGGATTTGACCGACGAGGACATTGACCGGGGCATCGACCTCAACCTCAAAGGCGTGCTCTATGGCTGCCAGGCCGCCATCAGAGCGATGAAGGACGATGGCGGCGGGGTGATCCTCAATGTGTCTTCCGGGGCCATCGACCTGGCCTATGAAGGCATCGGGGTATACGCCTTCACCAAGGCGGCGGTGGCCATGCTGGGCCGCACTTTGGGGCTCGAGGTGGGCCGGTATGGCATCCGAGTGTGCACCCTGGCCCCCGGCAGCACGCTCACCAACTTCACCACCTGGCGCCTGCACAACGAAGACGGCACCTTGAACCAAGAGGCCTACGACGAGTTCTTGGACTACGCCCGGGACTTGTCCCCCATCGGCGCCCTTGGCGAGGCCATCGACCAGGCCTACCTAATGCTGTACTTGGCCTCAGACGCCGGCAAGTTCACCACCGGAAACGTCTTCCGCTCCAACGGCGGCCAGACGACGACTTTCTAGCGAGGCGACCGGGGCAACCCCATCCCAGCAGTGGCGATGATGTCGCGCTGCACCTCGTTCACTCCCCCGCCGAAGGTTCCCACCGGAGCCCCTCGATAGGCCCGCTCGAGCTCGCCGGCGAGCACCGCCTCCGGCGTTCCCTTCACGAGGTATGACCGCTGTCCCAGAACCTCCATGAGGGCCTGGAACGACTTCACCTTCAGCTCCGTGCCGAACACCTTCATGGCCGAGGCATCAGCGGGCTTCAACTCGGTGTCCTCCAGCGCGGTGGCCACCTTCCAGTTGTACATCTTGAGCGCTTCATTGCGGGCGTACACCTCGGCCAGCGCCAGACGCACCCACTCCTGGTCGATCACCCGGCGCCCGTCGCCCAGGGTGGTCTGGCGGG
>JAPPKI010000401.1 GCA_028820035.1 bacterium
ACGTGTTTCAGCGGACCCCGTCGTCGATCGATGTCAAGGAAAACCTTGAGACCGACCCCGAATGGGCCAGGATGCTGGCGCCGGGTTGGCACCAGCATCGCCGCGACAACTTCAACGCGCTGGTATCGGGTGTCCCCCAGGAAGAGGACCTCGTCGACGACGGCTGGACCGACCTGATCGGCAACCTCATGAAGCTCCTGCGGGAGGGCGCGGGCGGAGAAATGTCGCCCGAAGACATCCAGCGCGTCATCGAGCTGGCCGACCTTCAAAAGATGGAGCAGATCAGGGCGCGGGTGGACGAGCTTGTAGACGACCCTCAGACCGCCGAGCTCCTCAAGCCCTACTACCGGCAATTCTGTAAGCGGCCTTGCATCCACAACGACTACCTCCCCGCGTTCAATCGCCCGAACGTGACCCTCATCGACACGGCAGGCAAAGGCGTTGACCGCATAACGCCGACGGGTGCCGTGGTCGCCGGGCGGCACTACGCAGTGGATTGCCTGATCTACGCCAGCGGCTTCGAGGTGGGCACCCCGCTGTCGCAGCGGGGGGGATTCGAGATCATCGGGGGGCACGGCGAGACGCTCATGGAGAAGTGGGCCGACGGGCTTCGCACCCTGCACGGCATGCACATGCACGGCTTCCCCAACCTCTTCCTCATGTCCATCGGCCAGTCGGGCAACACCATCAACTACACCCACATGCTCGACGAGCAGGCCATCCACCTCGCCTACATCGTGGCCCGCGCCCGCGAGATGGGGGCAGAGACGGTGGAGGTCACTGCCGAAGCCGAGGACGCCTGGGTAGCAGCGTGTCTTGAGAAGGCGAACAACCGCGGGCCCATCAACGAGGACTGCACCCCCGGGTACTACAACAACGAGGGCCAAGCCCGGAAGCACCCCCAGAACAACGCCTACGGCTTGGGCCCAGGAGTCATCGAGTTTCTCCAGCTCCTGGGCGACTGGCGCGCCGTCGGCGATCTGGCCGGCCTGGAGATCGGCCTACAACCATCCGGAGGAGAGTGATGACGACCCAACAGGCAAGCATCGAGGCGGTGGCCGACCGGTTCTTCGCCGTCTACGCCGCCGCTGACGAAGACGGCATTCGAGAAGTCCTCGCCCCCGATTTCGAGGGATGGACGAGCTCCTTCGGCGGCCGGGACCTCACCGTCGACTCGCTCGTCAACGGCGCCAAGTGGGAGGCCCAAAATGTGGACATGACGCTCGACGAGGTGCGCCGCCATGTCACCGACAGCGGCTTCGTGCGCCAGTTCGTGATCCGCTTGAACAACGCCGAGGGCGTATCCATGGAAATCCCGGGGTGCATGGTGGCACTGGTGGCCGACGGGAGGATCACCCGATTCGACGAGTACGTAGTAGTGCCGAGCGCGGGACAGGAGTGACCCGCCTGGACCTAACGTGAACTTCGGAGAGGAGCCCACCTCATGACTGATTCAGCAAACATCCCCGAACCGGCGGCTGAGCAGAGCCTCTTGCGCCGCCTGCGCTGGTACCTCGCCATAGCCGTGGTGGCCGCCGTCGTGGTCATCGTGTTGATCGTGTCTGGCGGCGGCTCCGATGACGACGATGGTGACGACGCCACGGGCGACATTGCGCCCCCGGCGACCGTTGAGCCCGCGGACGACGACGCTATAGACGACGGCGCCACGGGTGACGACGCGACAGGCGACACCACGTCACCGGCGGCTGAAGAGCCTGCTGAAGGGCCTGCTGACGAACCGATTGACGACGCCACCGACGCCCCCGAGCCCACCGACGACGACACCGCCGCAGCCGAGCCGGCCGAACCTGCCGAGCCCGAGTTTCCAGGCGTCGGGTCTGAAGCAGCGCTGGCCAACCCCCACTGCGATCCGGAGACCGGGAATATCCGGGTTCCCCTCGTGGACGCGCCGCCGTGCGTTGTCGAGTGGCCTGAGGGCGCCGACAACGGCGGAAACACGGCCCCGGGCGTCACCGCCACCGAGATCGTCATGGTACTGAGAGTGGATGCCGGCCAGACTGAGTTGCTTAGCGACGTCGGCAGTATCCCCCGAGGCTGGCTGGACGGCGCTGACATCTTCAACCAGAACTTCGAACTCTGGGGCCGCCAGGTCCGACTCGAGTTCATCGATGCGAGCGGATCAACCGAGGTCGCCCAGAGGGCCGATGCCACGCGGGCCGTGAACGATTTCCAGCCGTTCCTCGCCTTCGACGCCACCACCTCCGGCGAGGGGAAGGCGATTTTCGAGGCCGAGATGGCGGCCCGAGGGGTGATCGTCTGGAGTACGGGTGTCTCCTGGCAGGAAACTCAGGACCAGCCCGGCTTCCGCTGGTCGGCTCTGGCCGACGACCGGGTGACGATGCTCCACGTGGCCGAGTACATCGGCAAGCGCGTCGCCGATTACCCGGTTCAGTGGGCCGGCGACGACGACATGATCGGCGAGCCCCGGCGGATCGGGATGATCTACACCGATCGGTGGAGCAGGGACTTCATGGAAGAGCAGGCCGCACAAAATGGCTTCGAGCTCGTGGAGGCGGTGAGCTACGACGAGAACGCCGAGAACACGCAGCGACAGGAACGAGCCCGGGTGATCGCCGCCCGGATGAAGGACGCCGACGTCACCACGGTGATCGCCGGAACCGACAACTTGTTCACCAGGACGATCACCGAGGCTGCAACCGAACAGCAGTGGTTCCCGGAGTGGATCATCACCGGCCACAGCGGCCAGGACACGGCCTTCTTCGCCCGCATCTACGACCAACAGCAGTGGGCCCACGCCTTCGGGCCGGGTCCGCTCGGGGTGTTCGTCGCCGACCAGCCCAACGCGCTCGCGGCGTTTTTCGAGTGGCACCACGGCAGAGAGCCAGTCTCGCTGTCCGAGAGATTCTCCCTTTCGTCCCTGAAGTCGCCCATGGCGTGTATCCATATGGCCGGACCCGATCTCACCCCCGAGAGCTTCACCCAGGGCTGTTTCGCGCTGCCCCCGTCGTACGGGTCGTACTGCGACTGCATAACCACCCCAGGCGCAGCCTTTGGCGAAGGCCGGCTTCCCTGGACCGATTACACCGGCTTCGACGACATGGCCGAGAAGTGGTGGGACCCCGAGTTCGAGCGCACGACGGCGACTGGGCGCGTTGTGGTCGGGGAATACATGAAGGTCGACAACGGGCGCCGCTACGCGGTCGGCGAGTGGACCGCCGAGGAGCCGAGGGTGTTCGATCCGGATGCGGCCATCGGCTTCCTCGAGGAATTCCCCCCCAACGACACCCCGCCGAGCTACGAGCGCTAGGCCCGCTGGCTGCGGAGCTCACGCCTTTTCGGAGACCTCCGTGCCGTGGTCGTCGTCGACCGCGGCCCACAGGCGGTCGTAGGCGCTGCCGGTGCCGACAAGCTCGTCGGGGGGGCCGATCTCGACCACCCGACCGGCTTCGAGCACGATCGCCAGGTCGGAGTGCTGGGCCACGTTTTGGCGGTGGGTGACGGTGAGGGTGGTAACCCCGAGGGCTCTGATCGCCTCGAGAATCCGATCCTCCATGGGGCCGTCGAGGCTGGAAGTGGCCTCGTCGAGTACGAGGATGTCGGGACGGGCGAGCCACACCCGCGCCAGCGCCACGAGTTGGCGCTGGGCGGCGGTAAGGTTGCGGGCCTCTTCGTCGACGGGGTGCTCGTAGCCGCCTTCGAGGGCGGTGAGCACGTCGTGGGCGCCGATGGCCCGCGCCGCCCGGTCGATCTCATCGAGCGTGGCATCGGGTCGCGAGTAGGCGATGTTGGAGCCGATGGTGCCCTTGAACAGGAATGCGTCTTGGGGGACGATTCCCAGCCGCCGCCGGTAGGAGCGTGATTGGTAGTCGGCAATGTCGACGCCGCCGGCCAGGACCCGGCCCGCGGTCGGGTCGTAGATCCGGGCGAGCAGCTTGGTGATCGACGACTTGCCTGCGCCGGTGAACCCCACGAGGCAGGTCACCGCGCCCGCGGGGAGCGTGAACGAGATGTCGTGCAGAACGGGCAGGGTGGTGTGCGGGTAGGTGAAGGCGACCGACTCGAAGGTCACGTCGCCATCGAGATTGCCCGCCTCGGTCGCCCCGGGCCGTTCGGCGGGCAGGATCGGGGTGTCGAATGGCTGGGCGAGGCGGTGCCAGGAGACTCGGGCCTCGAGCATCTCGGTGTAGATCGAGCTCATGTACGCCAGGGGCTGAAGGGCCTGCTGGGCCACGAGTCGGGCCGACAAGGCGGTGCCCACCGCGACCGTGCCGGCCAGCACCTCATGGCCTGCGCCCCAGAGGATGAGCGCCCCGCCGACGTGGGTTATTAGCGCCATGAGCTCCGAGTACATGTTGGCGATCGAGGTCGCCCACCGCCGGCTCTGGCGCAGCTCCCAGGCATCCTCGACAAACCGGCGATTGGCCTTGTCGGTTGCCCCGCAGCCCCGCAGTTCGCTGCGCCCTGCAAAGTGTTCCTCGAACGTGGCCACGGTGCGGCCGAGATCG
The DNA here is from genome assembly GCA_028820035.1 of bacterium. Lineage (GTDB taxonomy): Bacteria > Actinomycetota > Acidimicrobiia > Acidimicrobiales > Bin134 > Poriferisocius. The sequence continues at coordinate 4,488 of JAPPKI010000401.1, forward strand.
TCGCGCGCCCGGTTGAAGGCCCGCATGCCCAGGTAGAGCTGGGCCATGGTGAGGGCGAGGATCACCGCGACCAGGCCGATGATCGTGGGAGTCAGCTGCGGCACGAGCACAATCACCACCACAACCCCCACGGTGAAGCGACCCAGGCTCGAGATGAATCGGAACAGCCTCTCGCCCACGAATCCGAGGATTGTGTCGAGGTCGTTGACCACCCGGGTGGCCACCTCGCCCGGAAGCTCGCGGTCGTAGAAGTCGATGCCGAGCTTGGTGAGCCGTTCGAAGACGCGACGGCGCAGCAGATAGCCGATCGACTGGGCGATCTTCATCGACAGGACCCTCACGAAGTAGCCGCTGGCGGCGAAGACGATCCCAACGGCGACCACCGCCAGCCCGATCCCGTAGATGATGCTTGTCTCGCCGTCCTCGGCCGACTCGGTGGCCTCGGCGAAGAGAATCTCGGGACCGAGCCCGGCCAGGGAGTTGACCACCAGCAAAATGAGCACGGCGACCAGGGCGAATAGGGAGATTCCCACCAGCCGCCGCACCCGGGGCATGGCATCGACCCGGCATTCGGCGTCAGAGACGATGGGCGCCTCCTCGCTCACCTCAAGCGAGTGCACGACGTCCATCAGCTCGGACACAGCCTCGTCGGCGCCCGGTTGTTCGGGGGCTGTGACGGGGGCTGTCGTGGGGGCGGGTTGGGCCGGCGCTTCGGGTTGGCTGAGCTCGACCACGGTGTCGGCCATAGAGGCGGGACCGGGGCGCCGGGTGATGGCCACGATCGCGGCTTCGGGCAGGAACTCGGCAACCCGCCGGGTGATCTCCATCTCGTGGGATGGGTTTACGGCGGAGAGGGCGTCGTCAAGCACGATCACTCGGGGCCGGGCCACCAAGGCTCGGGCGAGGGCCAGCCGCTGGCGCTGACCGCCCGACAGGGTGAGGCCCCGATCGCCCACGTAGGTGCTCAGCCCGTCGGGCATCCCGGCGACGATGTCGTCGGCACCCGCCGCGTACAGGGCTGCGTTGATCTCGTCGTCGGAGACTCTCCACGCCGCCCCGAGGTCGAGGTTCTGGCGAATCGACCCCGAGAACAGCACTGGATCCTCGGCCACAATGCGCACCATCGTGCGGATTGTGGTGATGTCGATCTCGCCCAGTGGCCGCCCATCGAGCAACACGTCACCGCTCGTCGGCTCCACCAGACCGCCGATCAAACCGGCCAGCGTGGTCTTGCCCGATCCGGGGGGCCCGCTCACCGCCACGAGCTGGCCCGGACGGGCCTCGAACGAGAGGCCGTCGATCACCGGTGTGCCGGCAAAGGAGACCCCTGTGTCGCGGAGTTCGACGGACTCGAATCGGCTGGCGGCGGGCCGCCCCTCGGTGGGCCGGGCCCCCAGCGAGAGGACTTCGGCCAGCCGGCTCTGGGCGGTGCGCAGGAACTGCCATGAGCTGGCCAGCTCGTCGAGCAACTGGGCGATGGCGATGACGTACCCCGCCACCTGGAACGTGACCAAGAACACGCCCACCGAGAGCTGATCGGCGGCGATGAGCTGAGCTCCGGCCACCAGTACCAGCGCGTTGATGAGGAGGGGAACGGCTTTGAGCAGAATGTCGTAGCGGGCCAGCAGCCGGACCCGGGTCATCGAGTAGCGGTAGGCCCGCAGCGCGGTGGCCCCCAGTCGCTCCCGCTCGTGCTCCTCGCGCCCGAACGCCCGCATCACCCGCACCCCGCGTACGGGCTCGTCGATGGCAGTGGCCACCTCGGCCCGCTCGTTCAAGTCCGCCCAGCTCAGCCCCCACAGACGCACCCGGAACTTGGAGAGAAACCACAGGTTGAGAGGCAGGGCCAGCGATGCGATCACCGCCAGCGGGAAACTGAGATAGGCGAGATACAAGAGCAGGACGATCGTCGCCGGAGCCAGCGTCACGATGGAGGGCAGGAACTGGATGATGGTCTGCACCATCTTGAGGTCGGTCATCGACCGGGTGACGAGTTGCCCGGTGGCCATCTGCTTGGGCATGCGGAGATCGGCCCACTGCACCCGGGTGTAGAGCCAGGCCCGCAGGTCGTACTCCAGCTGATAGCCGATCCGGGCCGTCATTTGGCGACTGGCGAAACCGACGATGAAGCTCAGCAGGGCCAGCTTGGCGATGTGGGACACATAGGGCCCGATGGGAGCGGCCTGGTCGACGATGCCGTTGTCCACCAGCTCGACCACCTCCTGGGCGATCATGAGGGTCAAGATGCTGTGCAGCACGATCAAGGCCAGCACGGCGCGCACTGGCCCTCTCTGGCGCGACAGGAGCATCCACACCAGCGACCGGCGCGCCGCCGAGTTGGTGGCGGCCGCTCGCTCCCACATCGACTCGAGCCTGGTCATGTCGCCCTGCTGAGGTCGGGATCTCGGCCCTCGGGCCCCTCGCCAGATCGCTCGATGCCAGATCGCTCGATGG
>JAPPKI010000016.1 GCA_028820035.1 bacterium
GGGGCCACGAACGTGAGTACCACACCAAGCCCTATGAGTTCGGCGACCCCTTCAACCTCGACATCGAGCGAACCATCCGCAATGCCATCCAGCGCACCGGGGGCGGCACACCGGTGGAGCTGTCGCCGGAGGACTTCGAGGTGGAGCGCACCGAGAACATCGTGCGGTCATCCACCGTCTTGATGCTCGACCTGTCGCTCTCCATGCCCATGAGGGACAACTTCTTGCCGGCCAAGAAGGTGGCCATGGCCCTTCACTCCCTCATCAGCTCGCAGTACCCCCGGGATTTCCTGGGCATCGTGGGATTCAGCGAGATCGCCCGAGAGGTGAAACCCGAGCAGCTGCCCGAGGTGTCGTGGGACTTTGTGTACGGCACCAACATGCAGCACGGTTTCATGCTGGCCCGCCAGATGCTGGCCCGACACAGCGGCACCAAGCAGATCATCATGGTGACAGACGGGGAGCCCACCGCCCATGTGGACGAGCAGGGGAGGCCCTTCTTCTCCTACCCGCCGGCTCGGGAAACGGTGGACAAGACCCTGGAACAAGTAATGCGGGCCACTCGGGAGGGCATCCGCATCAACACCTTCATGCTGGACGCCACCTCCTATCTCACCAACTTCATCGAGCAGATCTCCAAGATGAACGGCGGTCGGGCCTTCTTCACCACACCGGAAACCCTGGGCGACTACGTGTTGGTGGACTTCGTGGAGCACAAGCGCAAAATGCTGGGCAGTCGTCGCTAGGGCGAGCACTCCCCCCCAGCAAGTTTTTCCTGCTCAGAAAATTTCTTCTTGCGTTTGGCACATTTCCGTGTCAAGGTTACGTTGTTGAAATTACAAGCACGTTGTTTCCTATTCGTGTCTAAATGGCCCTGAATTCGGAGGCGACGGGCAGGGGGCGACACTTTCCATTTCCAGGAGGGCGCAATGAGACTGGTGGAGACGACTGCGAAGCCTTCGCAGACAGGCGACGAAGGTCGTGCTTGGCAAGCACTGGCCAATTGCTTGGGGGTTGACCCCGATTTGTTCTTCCCCGAACGGGGGGCTTCTACCCGAGAGGCCAAGGAGGTCTGCCGGGCCTGCGTAGTGCGCGAAGAATGTCTGGAATACGCCATTGTGAATGGTGAGAAATTCGGGATCTGGGGTGGTATGAGCGAGCGGGAGCGGCGCCGGGTACGCCGGGCCCGAGGACTCACGCGGGTGCGGGAGCCGCTGAAAGCGGTAGCCGAAACGTCCGGCGCTTGAGCTGCCCCTGTTGACGCAGTCGGCGCGGTTTCGGGGTAGCCTTGGCCCATGAATCTCGGGGCAACGGAGCTGATCATCGTCTTGGTCATCCTGCTGGTGCTGTTCGGCGGGGCCAAGCTCCCCAAGCTGGCCCGCTCGCTGGGTCGGGCCCAGAAGGAATTTAAGGAAGGCGTGACCGAAGGTTCGAAGGCCGAGGACAGGGCCGACGAGAAGCCCACCGACGCATAGCTCCATTCCACAGCTTCATCTAATATCTCGCCTTCATGACCGCAGCCTCGCCCTCCGAAGAGCTCGTCATGTCGTTGGGCACGCTGTGCGTCAATCCCTTTGAGCTGAATTTCGACCAGTTGGAGTCGTCGCTGGCTGCGACCGCCGAGGCGGGCTACACCGGCATCAGTGTTTGGCCGTTCGTCTTGGGGACGGCTGGGGTCGATACCGTCTGGCTGGTCGACCGGCTCCAGGAGCTCGGATTGGCCCACCCAGTGGCTGAAGCTGCTTTCGGCTGGCTGAATTCCGACCGCGACGCGGCCGCAGGAGAGGTGACCTATTTGAGCCAGTACGCCAATGCGGTGGACAGCCGGGAGCTGGTGGCGGTCACCATGGAGGCCACACTGCCGCCCATGGACGATGTTGTGGATCGCTTCCGAACCTTGTGCCAGGGCGCGGCCGAGGCTGGCTTGCAGGTGAGCGTGGAGTTCCTCCCCTGGACCGGCATCCCTGATTTGGCCACCGCGTGGGAGATCATCGAGCGGGCCGACTGCGACAACAGCGGCATCATGGTGGACACGTGGCACTGGTTCCGCCAGCCCGGCGGTCCCAACCCCGATCTGCTGCGCCAGATTCCCCCCCGAAAAGCTGCGGGTGGTTCAGCTGTGCGACGCTGCTGCCGAGCTCCCCGACGACATGGACATCGCCACCGAGACCATGACCGCCCGACTCCTACCCGGCGAGGGTGCGGTGGACTTCGCCGAGGTCCTGGGCATCATCACCGATTCGGGTGCCACACCGATCTGGTTCCCCGAGGTGTTCAGCACTCCTCTGGCCGCGGCCGGTCCCGAGACCATGGCCCCCCAAGTGCTTGCTGCCTCTCGCTCCGTGATGGTGTAGCGGACGCCAGTCCCTCAATCGAAAATCACCCTCAGGCCGCGGCCTGGCGCAACATCCGGCGGCGCTGGCGCTCGGAGCTCCCGCCCCACACCCCGTGCTTGATGCGATTGCACAGGGCGTAGGCCAGACAAGCCTCCTGCACCAGGCATTCCTGGCAGATTTTCTTGGCCTTCTCCACTCCTAGCCCGTCGCTGGGGAAGAAGATATCGGGCGACTCTTCGACGCACCTGCCGTAAGCCATCCAACTCTCGTTCATGGGACCTCCATTGATTACATGCCCCCGCATGTAAGACGCCCCACCTCAGCCAAAAGTTCCCTCGCAAAAGGGAATTCACGAGCTATCGGCTGTCCGGACGCCCATCATAGCGGGAAGCATGGAGGAGGGGTGTCGCGGGGAGGTTCGACCGTTGCAGTGCGCATTCGGGATATAGCCTGATTGCGGTTAGAATGACTAGGCCCCGATTCCACAGGAGCAACGCGATGACTGACACCATGGACGCCCTGCCCGAGCCGCCGGTTGGGCACGTCAAGGTGGTTTATATGGGCCCAGTGGCGCCCCATTGGGACTTCATGTCCGACTTTGGCGACTCGGGGCTCATCGAGCAGTTCAGGACCCGGGCCGAGGCCCGCCTTCTGCTGCTTCCCCCCCATGATCCGCAGTTCCGCAGGAATCGGGAGCGAATCAACCGGGACGCCGAGCGCGAGAACCTGCTGATCGACTGGGACTTGGGCTACGACGAAGAGGACGAGCAGAGCGAGACCGACGGCAGGGGAGAGGGGTAGACCCGAAGGCAGCGCAGCATGGAATTGGAATCCATCGATATTGAGGCTGAGTCTGGACGGTTCATAAACCGCGAGCTCTCTTGGCTGGAATTCAACAGCCGGGTACTGGCCCAAGCCGAGGATCCATCGCTGCCCTTGCTGGAACGGGTCAAGTTCTGCGCCATCTGGTGCTCCAATCTGGACGAGTTCTTCCAGGTTCGGGTAGCGGGTCTCAAAGACCAGATGGCTGGCCAGTTCACCGGCACCACTCCCGACGGCCGCACCGCCGCCCAGCAGCTCCTTGAGATCCGCATCGAAGTAGATCACCAAATGGACCGGGCGGCCCGCTGCCTGAGCGGCCTGACCGTGGAGATGGCCGACGCCGGCATCGAGATTCTGAACTGGGACGACTTGGACGACGAAGACCGGAAGTTCCTCTCCGGCGAGTTCGACGACCGCATCTACCCCGTGCTCACCCCCCTGGCGGTGGACCTCGGCCACCCATTCCCCTACATATCCAATCTGTCGCTGAGCTTGGGCGTGCTGATGATCGACCCGGCCGATGGCCACCAGCGGTTTGCCCGCCTGAAGGTTCCAGCCACGTTCGGCCGCTTCCTCCAACTCCCCGATGAGCATCGCTTCGTTCCCATCGAACAGGTGGTGGCTGCTCACCTTCCCACCCTGTTTCCCGGGATGGAGATCACCGAGACGGTGGCTTTCCGGGTGACCCGCAACGCCGACTTGGCGGTCGACGAAGGGGAGGCCCAAGACCTGCTGGCCGCGGTGGAGGTGGAACTGCGCCGCCGCAGATTCCGCAGCGTGGTCCGCCTGGAGGTGGAGCACCTGGTGTCGTCGGAGATCCGCAACCTGCTCATCGACGAGCTCGACATCGAGCGCGACGACGTATACGAGGTGGACACCCTGCTGGAGCTGTCCAGCCTGTGGGACTTGTTCGCAGTAGACCGCCCCGATCTCAAGAACCCGTCATGGAAACCGGTCAATCCCCTGCCCTCCAAAGCGCCCGGCGACCAGCCGATCGACCTGTTCGCCCGTATCCGCGAGGGCGACATCCTGGTTCACCATCCCTACGACTCCTTCACTGCCACCGTGCAGGAGTTCATCTGGCAGGCGGCCAACGACCCCAAGGTGCTGGCCATCAAGCTCACCTTGTACCGAACCTCGGGTGACAGCCCGATCGTGCGGTCGCTCATCCGGGCCGCAGAAAGCGGCAAGCAAGTGGCGGTGGTGGTGGAGCTAAAGGCCCGCTTCGACGAGGAGGCCAACATCGAATGGGCCCGCCGGCTGGAGCAAGCCGGCGTCCACGTGGCCTATGGGCTGGTGGGCCTCAAGGTACATGCCAAGACCTGCCTGGTGGTACGGGAAGAGGCCGACGGCGTGCGCCGCTACTGCCACATCGGCACCGGCAACTACAACTCCATCACCGCCCGGGTGTACACAGATCTGGGGCTGTTCACCGCCGACCCCGAAGTCGGGGTCGATCTGACCCAGTTGTTCAACTCCTTGACCGGCTACGGCCGCGATATCCAATTCCGCCGCCTGGTGCCCGCGCCCCAAGCCCTACGGCCCACGGTGACGGAGCTGATCCGCAACGAAGCGGCCCGCGGCCCCGAAGGCCGGATCATCATGAAGATGAACAGCCTGGCCGATGCCGAGATGGTGGAAGCCCTCTATGAGGCCTCCCAGGCCGGAGTGGAAATCGATCTGATCGTGCGGGCCATTTGCTGTCTTCGCCCCGGAGTGCCTGGCATGTCCGACACCATCCGAGTCCGCTCCCTAATCGGTCGCTACCTGGAGCACAGTCGCATCTACTACTTCGGCAACGGCGAGGACATCGGCGCTCCGGCCTACTACATCGGCTCCGCTGATCTCATGCCCCGCAACCTCATCCGCCGAATCGAAGCTCTGGTGGCGGTGGTCAACCCGGAGCTGCGCCACCGCCTCGACCAAGTGCTGGATTACAACCTCAAAGATGACACGCTGGCCTGGGATCTCTTGGCTGACGGGAGTTGGCAGCGCACCCACTCCCAGTCCGGTTTCGAAGCCCATACCGCCTTTGAGCGACTGGCCGTAGCCGCAATTTCCTAGCTGATCGACCGCGGCCGATCAGCGGGATATCCGCATTTTGGGCGCGTTCAAGCCCTACCGTTAAATTCCGTGCCTTTCGGAACAGTAGCGGTCATACTCGGCGGCGGCGGGCTTGTTACCCGTCATAGCGACGGCGAGTTGGAAGTTCTGATGGTCCACCGGCCCAAGCACGATGACTGGTCGCTGCCCGCAGGCAAACTCGACCCGGGCGAAACGTTGGCGGAGTGCGCGCTGCGCGAGGTCCACGAGGAGTCGGGCTACGTCTGCGAGTTGGGCCGAGAGCTCGACATGGTGGAATACGCCGATCGAAGGGGCCGGACCCGTCAAGTCCACTACTGGGAGATGGACGCCATCTCCGGCAGCTTCAACCCCACTCTCGAAGTGGACGCCATCGCCTGGGTGCCCCTGGTGGAGTCGTTGAACTACTTCACCAACGAGCGCGACCTCAAGATAGTGAGCGCGTTCTTGGCCATGGTGGGCGACAGCGTTCTGGCCTGATCGCGGCCTCTCCAAAGATTCCTTACCCGTTCACCTTCCGTTCAGACAAGCGCGACTAGCCGGCAATCCGACTGGCCTACTGTCTTGGCCACTCAGCGGTGGGTTTCAAGGGAGAATGGTTGCGGCGTCGGAAATTCGTCATGCCAGTCATCGGAATTGTGGCGGTGTTAGCTCTGGCAGCCGGGGCGTGTAGTCGCGGCAGTGGCCGAGGTGTCGGCAGCGGTATCACCGGGCGGGTAACGATCTCGGGCTCTTCGACGGTGGAGCCGATCTCGGTTCGGGTGGCGGAGTTGTTCGAAGATGTGGAGTCCGGAGTGGCAGTCACGGTCGACGGCCCGGGCACCGGAGACGGATTCAAGCTGTTCTGCGCCGGAGAAACCGATATCTCCGATGCCTCTCGTCCGATCAAGGGCAAGGAAATCGCCGAGTGCGAGGAAGCGGGCATTGAATTTGTCGAGTTGCGGGTGGCCATTGACGGCATCGCAGTCATGACCAGTGCGAACAACCCAGTAAATTGCGTGAGCTTTGCCGACATCTATGCGCTGGTGGGCCCCGAGTCCACCGGATTCAAGAGATGGACAGATGCGCAGGCTCTGGCCTCGGAGTTGGGGTCGTCCTCCGCCCTGCCCGATGGATCGCTGGACATCTATGGTCCTGGAGAGGAGTCGGGCACATTCGACAGCTTCGTTGAGATTGTGTTGGACCACATTGCCGAGGAGCGAGGCCAGGACGTCACCACTCGCCCCGACTACAACGCCAATGCCGATGACAATGTGATCATTCAAGGGCTGCAATCCAGCGACAGCAGTCTCGGCTGGGTCGGATATGCCTTCACCGCCAACGTTCAAGGCGTGAAGTTGCTAGAAGTCGACGGTGGCGATGGTTGCAAGGCCGCCAGCCCTGATGCGATCGCCACAGGGGAATATCCGGTGGCCCGGTCGCTCTACATCTACGTGAACAAAGCCAAGGCTGAAGCCAGTCCGGCGGTGACCTCCTTTGTGGACTTCTACCTGAGCGATGGGGGCTTGGGCACCGCAGTCAGCGACGTGAGGTACGTGAACCTCACTGAGGAAGACCGGATGGCATCTCGAGCTGAATGGTCAGCCCGATGACAGGCACCGGGAGGCTCACCGTCGAATCCCTGACGGCCAACCCTCGTCAGGACCGAAAGGAGAAGGTGAATCGCTACTCGCTTGGAGTCACCGAG
>JAPPKI010000424.1:0-5037 GCA_028820035.1 bacterium
GCGACGCGTCCACGCTGGCTACTCAGACCATGGCCGCCGCCCGAGCGGTGGGCGCCGTCAAGACCTACGGTTCGGGAGAGACCGAAGTCCGAGCCCTTGACGGTGTGGACATCGCCTTCGAGAAGGGCAAATTCAGCGCCATCATGGGCCCGTCGGGCTCAGGCAAGTCCACCCTCATGCACTGCATGGCCGCACTCGACAATCTCACCGAAGGTCACGCCTTCATCGGCGATACCGACCTGAGCACCCTGTCGGACAAAGAGCTGACCTTGCTGCGCCGCGACCGCGTGGGGTTCATCTTCCAAGCCTTCAACCTGGTACCCACGCTGAACGCGATCGAGAACATCACCTTGCCCATGGATCTGGCTCGGCGCGAACCCGACCAGGAGTGGGTCGACAGTGTGATCGCCACCGTGGGACTGGGTGACCGACTCACCCACCGGCCCAACGAGCTGTCGGGAGGCCAGCAGCAGCGGGTGGCGGTGTCGAGGGCGCTGGCCAGCCAGCCGGAGATCATCTTTGCCGACGAGCCCACCGGCAACCTCGACTCCCGGTCGGGCAACGACGTGCTGAAGTTCATGCGCGACGCGGTTGACGATCTGGGCCAGACCATTGTGATGGTCACCCATGACGCCAAGGCGGCATCGTTCGCCGACCGGACCGTGTTCTTGGCCGACGGCAAACTCCAGGGGGAGATGCTCAATCCCACCGCCGATCAGATCCTCGACTACATGAAGATCCTGCAAGTGGGCCAGTTCGTCAAGGGCATACCAGAGGGGGCCACCATGGAAGAGGTCTTGGAATACATGAAGGATCTGGACGACTGAGTTTGGGCGCAGCCAGGTAGCCCGACTTCGAAGTTTGTGATCCGGTAATCGGCCAGTGACTCTCCTGCGATACAGCCTCCGAAGCATCGCCGGCGTCAAGGTCCGGTTCGCGCTCACCACCCTTGCCGTAATCATCGGGGTGGCCCTCACCACCGGGGTGCTGATCTCCACCGACGGCCTCCGCGCCTCCCTCAACGACCTGTCGGGGCAGATTTACGAGAAGTACGACTTCACCGTTCGCGCCGCCTCCGACGTCGGCGACCGAAACGAGGGCGTGCCTCTGGTTCCCGTGTCGCTGAGCGAAGAGCTCATGTCGATCGACGGGGTAGAAGCAGTGGCGGGTTTGGCGCAGGAATTCAATGTCGTGGCCATCGACGGCGAAGGCAACGCCTTGGACCCCGGCGTAGGCCGACAGATCGGATACGGCTGGCCCGAAGTTGAGTCGCTGAGCACGATCTATCCCTACGACGACGGCATCAGCCGTCGGCCCGTCGGATCCGATGAATTCGCCATCGACCACTTCACCGGCCGGGAGAACAACTTCGACATCGGTCAGCGCTACAAGGTGGCCACCCCTGGCGGCACCGGCGAATACGAGCTGGTGGGGTACTTGTACTTCCTCGACCCTGAGACCCGGGTAGCGCTTCAGACCGTTTCGTGGGACATGCCCACCGCCCTTCAGCTCTTGCACGATGGCGGCGGCTACGACCACATCCACGGGAAGCTGTCACCGGGAGCAACTTACGAAGAGGTGGCCGCGGTTATCAGGGCCCGAGTGGGCCCCGATATCGAGGTGATCTCCCAGCAGGACAACATCGATGAGAGCAACGCTGAGTTTGCCGGGAACATCGACCGCATCCAAAACCTCTTGTTGGCTTTCGCGGTGATCGTTTTGATCATCTCGGCGTTCATCACTTACAACACATTCACCCTGGTCATGGGGCAGCGCATCAGAGAATTGGGCCTGCTGCGGGTGCTGGGCGCCGAGCGGCGCCAAGTCGCCCAAGTCGTGGCGGTCGAAGCCTTGATCGTCGGGATTGTGGCCACCATCGCAGGGTTCGGACTCGGCATCTTGGTGGCTCTTGGAATTGCCGGAGCACTGAGCAGCGCTGGCGCCCACCTTCCTGCAATCGACATCATCATCGGCGGGTGGACCGTTGCGGCCGCGGTGATAGTCGGCATCGGTGTGACCATGATCACCGCCATCTGGCCGGCCATGCGGGCCCGCCGGGTGACGCCCATGGTGGCACTGGCCGACGAGGCCGAGATCGATCCCTTCAATCGGCGGCGCGCCTTGGTCATTGGAACAGCAGCCGGCGGGGCGGGGCTGATACTGATGCTGATCGGCCTGCTGGCCGACCTCTCCACCTCCCAGCTCCTTCTTCCGCTCGGCTTGGGGGCGTTATTGATGCTTCTGGGGGTCAACATCGCCACCCCGGGAATCGCCCGGCCGATGTCGCTGTTCCTGGGTTGGCCGGCCGACCGGCTGTTCACCCTCAACGGGCGGCTGGCTCGGCTCAACGCGGCCCGCAATCCACGACGCACCGCCACCACCGCTTCGGCGCTCATGATCGGCCTGGCCATGGTGTCACTGGTCACCGTGCTCGGGACATCCTTCAAGCAAACCTTGACGAGCCAACTAGAAGGTTCGGTAGAGGCCGACTGGCTAGTCTGCGTCAACGAGTGCAACACAGACTTGAGCACGTTCAGCACTGCTGTGGGCGCGTTCAGCCAAGAGGCCACTCGGCAAATGTCGGAGATGTCCGAGTTGGAATCGGTGATGGCCTTCCGATTCCGCCCCGACGGAGCGCGCCCCCCCGATGGCGAACAGCGCCGCCTGACCGGCACTGACCTCGACTCGTTCTCCCTCCATGTCGACCCGGGTGTGGTCGCCGGAACCTTGGACGACGCCGGCACCGGCGATGTTCTCGTCCACAAGGACCTGGCCGATGATCTGGACATCGCCGTCGGAAACCAGCTGCTCCTTGAGTTCCCCGGCGAGCAACTGTCGACGTTTGAAGTCGTGGCCCTCCACAGCGAAGATTCTGTGGTTGGTCCATTGGTGGTTGACTTCAGCGACTGGGACCAATTCATGGGCGGTACCCAGGACAACCTGGCAACGGCCATCACCGCTCCGGGGATCGACCTGGACCAAGCCCGGACGAGCTTGGAAACCAATCTCTCCAACTACCCCCAGGTCATTGTCAAGGACCAGGCCGAATACCGAGAGGGCAGGGCCACTGAGATCAACACGTTCCTGGTGATTATCAACGTGTTCTTGACCCTCGCTTTGCTCATCGCTGTGGTGGGCATCTCCAACACCATGGCCCTTTCGATTTTCGAGCGAACCCGGGAACTGGGGATGGTGAGGGCGATCGGAATGGCCAAACGGCAAACCTGGGGGACGATCTTCTTGGAGAGCATCATCGTCGCCGTCTTCGGAGGACTAGTAGGCATCGCGACCGGCGTGGTGGCCGGCGCCATCGCGGCGGCCGCCCTTCCTAGCAGCGTCATCTCCACTGTCAGCGTGCCGTGGCTCACGCTGGTGATCTACCTGGTGGTGTCGGCGGTGGCCGGAATGCTGGCCGCCTTCTTCCCGGCCCGCCGAGCCAACCGCCTCAACGTGTTGGAAGCCATCGCTCACCAGTAATACTTACTCATCGGCCTCATCCGCTACGCCCTGAAGAGCATCGCCGGAACTCGCATCCGGTTCATGCTGACCACGCTGGCCGTTGTCGTGAGCGTGGGCTTCACCGTGGGCGTGCTGGTCACCACCTCGGGGCTTCGCTCCACGTTCGACAACCTCTCTGCGGACATCTTCCAAGGCGTTGACCTGTCGGTGCGTCCCGAGCTGGTGTTCGGCGACAGGGGCGAGAGCGGAACGCTGGTCGACCCCGAGCTCCTCGGTGACGTGCGATCGGTGGACGGGGTGGCCGCCGCGGTGGGGACGGTGGTCGAGTTCAACGTGATTCCCATTACCGCCGACGGCGAGGCGCTGGAGCTATTCGGTCCACCCCAGATCGGCATCGGCTGGCCCTCTGATGACTCCCTCGGTGCGCTGGAGGTGTGGCCCGACGGCGTGAGTCGAATCCCCGCCGGGCCCGACGAATTCGCCATGGACGCCGACACCGCCAACGACAACGGCTTTGAGGTGGGCGAGCGCTATCGGGTGTCCACCCCCGGCGGTACCGAATCGTTCACCCTGGTCGGGATTTTCCGTTACGGCAGCGGCGACAACGCCACCGCGGGCGCGCAAATGACGGCGTGGGACATCGAGACCGCCCGCCAGCTTCTGCACAACGGAGGGGGCTACGACAGCATCGACATCCGGTTAGAGCCCAACACCTCGCCGGAGGCGGCATCGGCAGCCGTTGCCACTGTGCTCGACGATGGCCTCGAGGTGGTGGCCAACGAGGAACTGGTGCAAGAGCAGTCCGATCTGTTCGACGAGTTCGTCGGCTTCTTCGAGTACTTCATGCTGGGATTCGCGGTGGTGATCCTGGTGGTGTCGGCCTTCATCATCTACAACACCTTCACCATTTTGGTGAGCCAGCGCACTCGGGAGCTGGGGCTGCTGCGGGCCTTGGGGGCCAGCGGACGGCAGGTCACCACCATCGTCGTCGGCGAGGCCATCGCCGTGGGGGTGGTGGCCAGCGCCGCTGGGCTCGGATTGGGCGTGCTGATTTCTCTTGGCATCCGAGCGCTGATATCCAGCTTCGGCGCCGGCCTGCCCGATGCGCCCATCATCGTGGGCACCAACTCGATTCTGGCCGCGGTGTTGATCGGGGTGGGGGTGACCGCGGTGTCGGCTATCTGGCCCGCCCTGCGAGCCCGCCAGGTGACGCCGATGGCGGCGCTCACCGGCAATATGCCGCCCCGCCTGACCGAAGAGCGGCGATCGACTGGGCTGGAGAAGCTGCTCACCGCCTCCAGCGTGATCTTGGTGGCGTTCGGAATCGTCTGGGAGACGGCGCTGGTCATCATCGTCACTGCGCTGGCCGCCGCGGTGCTGGCCTTTGTCGGAGGACGCAATCTGCCCCAGCCGGTGGGTCAAGCCCGGGTGCTGATACTGGGTCTGGCCATGCTCATCGTGGCTGTGGTCGGAGACTTCTCGACCAGCTCGCTTCTGGCCCTGCTGGGCATGAGCGCGCTATTGGTGTTTGTGGGGATGAACCTGGTGAGCCCGGCCTTTGCCGTGCCGGTGTCCAGA
>JAPPKI010000424.1:5047-6842 GCA_028820035.1 bacterium
AGTCTTGGGATGGTTGCCGGCCAAAGTCTCCGAAGTAAGCGGGCGGCTGGCCCGCCAGAACGCGGAGCGCAGCCCTCGGCGAACGGCCAACACCGCCTCGGCGCTCATGATCAGCCTGGCTCTGGTGTCCATGGTCTCGGTACTGGGCCAGTCGTTCAAGCAGACTCTCGAGGACACCCTGGACCGCTCGGTAAAATCCGACTGGCTCATTTGTCCGGGAAACTGCGGTGACCCCACCGCAACGTTCAGCCCGCAAGCGACCCTGAGCATCAGCGAGCTTGACGAGGTTTCCTCGGTGCTGGCCTTCCGGTACAAGTTCGAGGGGATCCGCTCCCCGATTGACCAAGATGTCGACGAAGTTGGGGGGGTTGATTTAGATGTCGTCCCCCTGCACTTCGACCTCGACGTGGTGGAGGGGAGCTTTGCCGGTGCCGGTGCGGGCGATGTGGCCCTGCACACCGACCAAGCTGAGGACTTGTCGGTGGGCGTTGGCGATCCGGTGGAGCTGGAGTTCTCCGACGGCCAGATAACAACCTTTGAGGTGGCGGCCGTCTTCGGCGACAACGCGGTGTTCGGCTCTTGGCTGATCGACACCGCCGATTGGGATCGCTATCTCATTGCCCAGGAAGACGCCTTCATCTCCGCCCTCACCGCTCCCGGCTACACCGCCGAGGAGGCCCGGGAGGCGCTTGAGCGGGTGACCCTGGCCTACCCGCAGCTCAACGTGCGGGACCAAGTGGAGTTCCAAGAAACCCAGGAGAGCCAGATCGACACGTTCTTGGGGGTGGTGAACGCCTTCTTGGCCATTTCCCTGATCGTCGCCCTCATGGGGGTGGCCAACACGCTGGCCCTCTCGGTGTTCGAGCGGACCCGGGAACTGGGCCTGTTGCGAGCGGTGGGCATGTCCCGGCACCAGGCCCGGCGAATGATCCGCTGGGAGGGGGGCATCGTGGCCGTATTCGGCGGAATCATGGGCATCACCGTCGGAGTGCTGTTCGGCTGGGCCACAGTGGAGATCATCCCCGACAACTTCGTCTCGTCGTTCTCCATCCCGTGGGTCACGCTCTGGATCTACTTGGTGATCGTGGCTGTTGCCGGCTTGCTGGCCGCTTCGATACCCGCCCGTCGGGCCAGTCGCCTCAACGTGCTGGAAGCCATCTCCTACGAATAGTCGGCCAGCGGCCACCAAAGCCCCGGTTACGCTGCGGGTGATGCACGACACCGTCGAGTGGCAGGCGCTGAGCACTCACCGAGAGGCGCTCCACGGCGTCCACCTGCGGGAATTGTTCGACGGCGATTCCAACCGGGGCGAGCGGCTTGTGGCCGAGACCGACGGCCTGCTGTTGGACTACTCCAAGAATCGCCTGACTGATGAGACGATGGAGTTGCTGCCCGCCCTGGCCGACCGGGCTGGGCTACGGCACCGAATTGAGGCCATGTTCAGTGGCGAGCCGGTGAACACCACCGAAAACCGCCCCGCCTGGCACGTCGCCCTGCGCCAACCCAACCCGCCCCCTGAGGTCAGCGCTGAATTCGATCGCATGGCGGAATTCGCGGCCGAGGCCCGCAGCGGCCGCTGGCAATCGGTGGTGAACATAGGCATCGGCGGGTCGGACCTGGGGCCGGCCATGGCCACCGCCGCGCTGGGCGCCTTTGCCGACACTGATTTGGATGTGCGCTTCCTGTCCAACATCGACGGTGCCCACTTCCGGGAGGTCACGCAGGGGCTGGACCCAGCCCAGACCCTGTTCATCGTGGTGTCCAAGACGTTCACCACCACCGAGACCTTGACCAA
>JAPPKI010000052.1 GCA_028820035.1 bacterium
GACCAGCCTCTGCGGTTCCGCTGTTCACCCCGACTGCACCAGGGCCAGGGTGATCGAGCCCTGGATCACCGCCGAGGCCACCGGGAGCAGCTCTTGGGTGGTGACCGCGATGGTGACGGCGTGTTCGGCGGTGTCGGTGACCACTGCCGCGGTGGCGACGGTGAGCGTGGCTTGGGACTGGGCACCGCCGTCGCCGGGCAGGGGCAGGGTCACCAGCACGTCCACGAGGTCGCCGGGGGCCAGCGGGGGCAAAGCGGTGTGGGCGGGAATGGCTACTTCGGTCCGATCCCCGATGGGCAGTCCCCCCAAACGGGCCGCGGTCACCACATCACCGGGATGGAGAGCAGCCGACGCCACTTCGTCGCCGACCAGGGCGGCCACCGCTCCGGCTGGCAGGGTGAGGGCAGGGTGCCGCCGGGCTTCGGTGTTCTGCTCGCTCAGCTGATCTCCGGCTTCGATGGTCTGGGTGGCCACGATCACCGGAGTGAGCTCCCCCAATGACGGGCCGCCTCCGGCCATGGCGGCTATGGCGGCCACCACCAGCCCGGTGACCGCCGCGGCCGCGGCCACCACTATCCAATAGCTGCGCCGGCCGCCCGGCAGCCGGGCCAACAGAGATCCCCGCCACGTCAAGGACTGGTCGGCCTCGTCAGCAGATGCGTCCACCGGCGCGCTCCTCCGCCATGCATGAAGCGGGGGAAGCGCTGCTCAGGCTAGCGGTGATCGGGGGCGATGGAAAGGGTCAGGATTGCGGCAGGGGCGGATCGATGCCGTTGGTGCGACCAGAGCAGTCGGGCAGGTTGTGGGCGATGGCCCGAATGGCGCCGAAGAGCACGGCTCGCATTCGGTCGACGTTCTGGGCGAAGAAGGCGAACACCTCGTCTTGGGTGACCGGCTCGATGTCGGGATCGTCATCCACGCCGACGTCGTAGTCGGTGACCAAGGCGGCGGTGGCATAGCAGATGCCTAGCTCGGCGGCGAGGGCGGCCTCGGGGTACTGGGTCATCCCCACCACGTCCCAGCCGCTGTTGCGAAACCAGCGCGACTCGGCTCGGGTGGAGAAGCGGGGGCCGGAGATCACCGTCATGGTGCCCCCGTCGTGGGCGGTTATCCCCTCGGCTTCGGCGGCTTGCAGCAGCGGCTGACGGAGCTCCTCGCAGTAGGGGTCGGCCAGCGAGACGTGGTTGGTGACGGTGTCGAAGTAGGTGTCGGCCCGGCCCGAGGTTCGGTCCACCAGCTGGTCGCACACCACAACGTGGCCGGGGGCCAGTTCGGGGCGCAGCGAGCCGCAGGCGCTGGGACCGAATATGGCCCGAACCCCGGCTTGTCGCAGGGCCCACAGATTGGCCCGGTAGTTGACCTTGTGGGCTGGGAATCGGTGGCCGGGGCCGTGGCGGGCCAGAAAGGCCACCTCGATGTCGTCCACTAGGCCGATGGTGAGCGGCCCCGACGGTGGACCGAAGGCGTTGTCGCCGGGAACTTCTACGGCATCGTCCAGCAGGGAGTAGAGACCGGAGCCGCCGATGACGCCGATCTCGGGCATGGCTATCGACTAGTCGTCGGAGGAGCTTGAAGCGGCCTTGGCCGGCTCGCGGCTAGAGGAATCCGATGAGCTGCTGTCGGACTTCCCCGCGTCGGACTTGTCTTTTCCGTTGGAGCTGTCGCCGTTGGTCGACGATCCCGCCATGGTGGACGACTTGGCTCCTGAGCGGCTGTCGTTGCGGTAGAAACCGTCGCCCTTGAAGGTGATGCTGGGGACGCTGAACACCTTGGTGACTTGGCCTTTGCCGGGCTGGGTGCAGGCCGCGGGGCTGGCGATGGAATCGGCTTTGGGGCAGACCGTTAGAGAATCTTCGGAGAATGATTGGATGACTTCGAAGAGGGTGCCGCAGGTTTGGCAGCTGTAGTCGTAGGCGGGCACGAGAGTTAAGGATAGGGGTGGCGGTTGTTTTTTGGCTATCTGAGGGGTTCTGGTCTGTTTCACTACGATGGGCGGGTGGACTGGGAATGGGTTTTGGTCCTGGTTGGGTATTTGTGGGGGACGTTTCCTGGCGCGCTGTTGGTGGGGAGGTATACGGGGCACGATCCGACTCGGGAGGGGTCCAAGAACCCGGGGGCCAGCAACGTGTATCGGGTGGCGGGGCGGTGGCCAGCCGCTTGGGTGCTGCTCAGCGATGTGGGAAAGGGGTTCATTGCTGCTGGGATCGGCCTGATATTCGCAGATCAATTGGTGGGGGCGGCGTGCGGAGCGGCGGCCGTAGTGGGCCACATCGTGCCGCTGGGGCGTTACCGCGAAGGAGGCAAGGGGGTAGCCACCTTCGGGGGGATGCTTCTGGCCCTTACCCGGGTGGGGGGGGTGATCCTCATCGGCGTCTGGGCGGTGGCTCTGGCCGTAACCAAGCGAGCTGGGGCGGCCTCGTTGGTGGCGGTGGCGGCCGCGCCGGCCGCAGTGGCCATTCAGGGCTGGCCAGCACCGGAGGTCTTGGTGGTGATCGGGGTTGCAGTGGTGGTTCTTGCCCGCCACCATGAGAACATTCGTCGTATGTGGAAGCGAGAAGAACCGGCGCTTTGGTGATGATCCCACTGACTGAGGCTCAGGAGCGGGTGCTGGCCGGGTGTGGCATCCTGGACGAGGTCACCGTGGCCGTTGGCGACGCACAGGGCTTGGTGACCACCGAAACAGTGGTGGCGCCCGAGTTGGTGCCCCCGTTCGACAACACGGCGATGGACGGCTTCGCGGTTCGGTCGGCCGATGTGGCCGATGCGCCGGTGAGTTTGGCCGTCGCGGGCACGATTGCCGCGGGGGTGCCGCCCGACATCACGGTGGGTGCCGGACAGGCTGCCCGCATCATGACCGGTGCCGTCATTCCCCCCGGCGCAGACGCGGTGGTGATGGTGGAGCTGACCGAGACCAGCGCCGACGGCACCGAGGTGACCGTGGCCCAATCGGTGCCCGTGGGCAACCACATCCGCCGGGCCGGCGAGGATCTGACGGTGGGCCAGACGGTATTCGGTCCGGGAGAGGTGCTCACCCCGGGGCACTTGGGGGTGCTCACCAGCCTCGGCATGTACCAGGTCAAGGTGCGGCCAAAGGCTCGAGTCGGGGTCATGTCCACCGGCGACGAGTTGGTGGAGGGGCCACAGCCGCTGGAGAGGGGCCAAATCCGCGATTCCAACCGGCACACTCTGTTGGCTCTGCTGGCTGAGGCCGGATGCGATCCGGTGGACTTAGGAAGCATGGCCGATAACGAGGAAGAGATTTCCGCTGGCCTTCGGGCCGGAGTGGAGAAATGCGACGCCCTTTTGACCTCGGGCGGGGTGAGCATGGGCGACTACGACTACGTGAAGAAGGTCCTCGACGAGATCGGCGACATGTCCTGGATGCAGGTGGCCATCAAACCGGCCAAACCCCTGGCCTTCGGCCTGGTCGAGGGCGTCCCGGTGTTCGGTCTGCCCGGCAACCCGGTGTCATCCATGGTGTCATTCGAGCTGTTCGCCCGCCCTGGTCTGCGCAAGATGATGGGCCATCCTCCTGGCAGCTGGCATCGCCAGCCGGTGAGGGGGTGCGTCGCCGAGCGACTGGGCCGCCGACCCGATGGCAAGACCCACTTCGCCCGGGTGCGAGTGGACTACGCCGACGGCGAGTTCTTGGCCCGATCGGCCGGGGGTCAGGGATCACATCAGCTGTCAGCAATGGCCGCAGCCGATGCCTTGGCCGTATTGCCCGACGGCGACGGGCTCGATGAGGGTGACCCGGTGTCGCTTTTGATCCTGCGCTAGCTATAGCCCCAACGAAGCCGGTTTGGCTTTCCACAGTGTGTTCGGCCGCTTATTCGGCCAGAATGGATTCCACCATGTGTTTGCCGAGTTATTCGGACAGAATGGGGGAGTGAGCGTGGCGCTGATCGACGGTTTCGGGCGGGTCCACCGGGATCTGCGCATTTCGGTGACCGACCGCTGCAACTTCCGCTGCACGTACTGCATGCCCGCCGACGGGCTCGACTGGCTGCCTCGGGAGGACCTCCTCACCTTCGAGGAGATCGAGCGCATTGCCGCCCTCATGGTCGATCGGTTCGGCATCGACAGCATCCGGCTCACCGGCGGCGAACCCACCGTGCGGGCCAACCTACCGGTGCTGGTGGAGAAGCTGGCCGCGTTGGGCGTCGATTTGGCCCTCACCACCAACGGCGCCACTTTGGGCCTCTTGGCCGACAAGCTGGTTGCGGCTGGACTGCGGCGCATCAACATCTCGCTCGACTCCCTCCAGGCCGACCGGTTCGAGCAGCTCACCCGGCGCAACGACTTGGACCGGGTGCTCGACGGGATCGACGCCGCCTTGACCGCCGGTTTGAGTCCGGTGAAGGTCAACGCGGTGATGATGCGGGGCATCAACGACGACGAGATCGTGGACTTCGCCCGATTCGGTCGGGACAAAGGTGTAGAGGTCCGGTTCATCGAGTTCATGCCCCTAGACGCCGACCTGTCGTGGAGCAACGACAAGGTGGTCACTCTCGACGAGATCGTTTCCACAGTGGGCGAGGCATTCCCGCTGGCCCCGGTGGAGCGCTCCCACTCGCCGGCCGCGGTATGGCACTACGCCGACGGGCAGGGTTCGTTCGGGGTGATCGCCAGCGTTACCGACGCCTTCTGCGGAAGCTGTGACCGGGTGCGTCTCACCGCCGAGGGCATGTTCCGCAACTGCCTGTTCGCCGTGGACGAGCACGATCTCAGGGAGTTGCTGCGCTCGGGAGCGAGCGACGACGAGATCGCCACCGTCATCTCCGATGTGGTGAAGGACAAGTGGGCCGGACACGCCATCAACCAAGTGCACTTCATCCGCCCTGGCCGCTCGATGTCCCAGATCGGGGGCTGACGTGACATTGGGTTTGGTGTGACGAAGGGGCTGACGTGACATTGGGTTTGGTGTGACGAAGGGGCTGACGTGACCGACGCCGGGTTCACCCACCTGGACCCCCTCGGGCGGGCCCGAATGGTGGACGTTACTCCCAAGGATCCCTCGCACCGCCGGGCCATTGCTCGGGCCAAGGTGTTCATGAGCGCCGACACCGCGTCGGCGGTGGCCCGAGGGGCCATCGGCAAGGGTGATGTGCTGGCGGTGGCCCGCGTGGCGGGCATTCAAGCGGCCAAGCGCACTCCCGAGCTCATCCCGCTGTGCCACCCGCTGCTGGTAGGCGCGGTGCTGGTGAACTTCAGGATCGAGGACACCTATATCGAGATCGAGGCCGAGGTGGAAACGGTCGATCGGACAGGGGTGGAGATGGAGGCCCTCACCGCTTGCTCGGTGGCCGCACTGACCGTCTACGACATGTGCAAGTCACGGGACAAGGAGATGGTGATCGGCGAGGTTGCCCTGTGGGAGAAGTCGGGTGGACGCTCCGGCCACTACCGCCGCACGGGGAGCGCTGACGCGCCCTACGACGATTGAGTCGCCACTGCGAACAATCGGTGGATACAGCGGGTGGCGTGGGTGGACTTTTTGTAGTAGAACCGTAACAAGTGTCAACCAGCCGTAATGTCCGTCGGCAGATGGCCACGAAGCGCCCGGTCATCCTTCGGGAGGAGCTGAGGCGCGACCATCCACCATTGAGCGCGCGGTCACGGCTTACCATTAATTCTGCAAGGGACCCCCGAGATTGGTGACGTCAGTGTTGCTAATGATCTTGGCAGCCGCTTGGGCTGCCTTTTTGATTCCGCCCCTGATCCGCCGAGCGCGCAACGGCCAGTTCAGGGGCAGGCGTCGTTCGTCCCAACTCGGTTTTGGCCTTCCCATTCGCTCGGTGCATCCCCGCCTCGCTGAGCGGGGGGCAATGTCGGCACCGGTGGTCGCTCTTCGGCCCAATGTCGCTTTGCCCCCTCGGGTGTACGCTTCTCAGATGGGGTCGAATTCGACTCGGGGTATTCCCCGCACCTCAATCGATGCCCGCCGCCGTCGGCGCCGCATTCTGGTGACTCTCATATTCAGCGCGCTGGCCACGTTCGTCTTTGCCGTTTATTTCGGCGGCTTTGCCCTTGTGGTTCATCTGCTGATTGACGCCCTCCTGCTGGGCTACGCCATGATGCTGGTGCAGCACCAGCGCACCCGCGAGGAGCGTCTCAACCCCATCGACGTGGATGCCCCGCAGCCCCGATCTTGGGACGTGGCCTCCGGCGGCCAGCGCTGACCTCTCTTTCCTGCTGATTCCAATCGCGGTTCGGCGCGCGGTCCCCATTAAGCTTGACTCGAAATTTTGGGGCTGTAGCTCAGTTGGCTAGAGCGCCTCGTTCGCAACGAGGAGGCCGGCGGTTCGAGTCCGCTCAGCTCCACTCAACCCTGCGCTACTAGCGTGATGCGCTGATGGCCGGTGACTTTGACATTGCGCTGGAGGGGTTCATTCGGCGGCGCCTAGGGGAAGTCGACGGGCTTCGGGTGGAGGGAGAGGCTCGGGCCACCGGGGGGCAGTCACGCGAGAACTGGCCGTTCGATCTGTATTGGCAAGATGGCGGCCAGTCGCACCATCGCCGGCTGTTTCTTCGACGGGATCCGGTGGGCAGCGTGCTCGAAACTGACCGCAGGGTGGAGTATGAGGTGCTGAGGCGGCTGCACGACCAGCCGGTGCGGGCCCCCGAGGTGGTGTGGCTGGATGCCGACGGGTCGGAACTGGGCCGTCCGGCCTTGGTGATGACCCGTTACGACGGGCTCAACGACCACTTCATTCTGGAAGGCGGCATCAGCCGACTCGACGAGGACACGCGGGTTGGCATCGCTTCGCAAATGGTGGACTTGATGATCGAGATCCATGCCTTGGATTGGCGGGGTGCCGGGCTGAACGAGGTGAT
>JAPPKI010000528.1 GCA_028820035.1 bacterium
GCAACGTGGCCAGCGTGAACGCCAAGTGGGGCAACCTGCGGGCCATCCTGGCCGGCGATTTCCTGCTGGCCCGGGCATCAGAACTGGCCGCCTCCCTGGGCACCGAGGTGGCCGCGCTGCTGGCCGCCACCATCGGGCGGCTGTGCGAAGGCCAGGTGCGAGAGCTTCAGGACACCGGCAACCCGGACCGCACCGAGAGTTCCTACACCGACTCCATCGAGGGCAAAACCGCCTCGTTGCTGGCCACCTCGTGTCGCATCGGCGGCCTGGTAGCCGGACTGGACCGCCCGACGGTGGACACCCTCACCGAGTTCGGCCGCTTCTACGGGCTGGCATTCCAGGTGGTGGACGACATCTTGGACATCGTGGCCACCGACGAGCACTTGGGCAAGCCGTCGGGCAACGACCTGCACGAGGGGATCTACACCCTGCCGGTGATCCGGGCGCTGCACACCGACTGCGGCCCCCAGTTGCTGGAACTGCTCGGCGGAACGCTGTCAGACGCCACCGTCCGCTCTGCCCTTCAGCTCGTGCGGGCCAGCGGCGGCGTGGAAGAAGCCCTGGATGTGGCCCGGCAGTACGTCCAGCAGGCCTCCACCAGCCTGCACTCACTACCCCCCACCACGGCCACCGCCGCCCTTCAGGTCGCCACCGACCACCTGATCGACCGAGCCCGTATCCCCCTCGGCGACCGCTAGCTCTACCGCTCCGGGGGCTCGGGGCGGAGGGTGGGGAACAGGATTACGTCGCGGATGCTGGGGACGTCGGCCAGCAGCATGGCTAAGCGGTCCATGCCGACTCCGAGACCGCCGGTGGGGGGCAGGCCGAACTCCAGGGCCCGCAGGTAATCCCAGTCCACGGCCATGGCCTCGGCATCGCCCGCGTCCCGGTCGGCGGCCTGGTCTTCGAAGCGGGCCCGCTGCTCGTCGGGGTCGATGAGCTCGCTGAAAGCGTTGGCCAGCTCCCGGCCGGCCACGATGGCCTCGAATCGCTCCACCCAGCCGGGGTGGTCGCGGTGCTCCCGGGCCAGCGGCGACACCTCTTTGGGGTAATCGCACACGAACACCGGACCCCAGAGCTCGGCTTCGGTGGTCTTCTCGTACAGCTCCAGGAGGAGCTTGCCCGGCCCCCAGCGGTCTTCCACCGGGATCTCCCGCTCGGCACAGTGCGACCGCAGCTCGGCCACTGGAGTGTCGAGGTCCACCTCCAGCCCGCTGTGCTCGGCCAGCAAGTCAACGAATCGGGATCTGGGCCACGGCGGGGTCAGGTCCAGCTCCTGCCCGCCGTAGCTGATAACAGTGGTGCCCTTGAGCTTCAAGGCCAGATGCGCCACAAGCTGCTCGACCAGCTCCATGATGTCGCCGTAGTCGGCGTAGGCCCAGTACAGCTCCAGCATGGTGAACTCGGGATTGTGACGGGTGGAGATCCCCTCGTTGCGGAACACCCGGGCAATCTCATACACCCGCTCCAACCCGCCTACTACCAGCCGTTTCAGGTACAGCTCGGGAGCGATCCGCAAGAACAGCTCCATGTCCAGCGCGTTGTGATGGGTGCTGAACGGCCGGGCCAGAGCGCCACCGGGCACCGGGTGGAACACCGGCGTCTCCACCTCCACAAAATCCCGATCCTCCAGCCAGCGCCGAGTGAGCGACATCATTTCCGAGCGCAGCCGGAAGGTCTCGCGAGCTTCCTCGGTCACCCACAGGTCCACATAGCGCTGGCGAAACCGGATGTCGGGATCCGACAGCCCGTGCCACTTGTCGGGGAAGCTCCTACGGGCCTCCGCCAAAAGCTCCCACTGCTCCACCTTTACCGACAGCTCCCCTTTTCTGGTCTTCATCACCTCACCGCGCACGCCCACCCAGTCGCCCAGGGAAAGGGCGCAGAACCCGTCGTAGTCGGGGGTGACCTTGGCGGGGGCGAACAATTGGATGCGCCCGGTGGCGTCCTGCAAAGTGGCGAACGCCAGCTTGCCCTGCACCCGCCGCAACATGATCCGACCGGCCACCGACACCGTCTGGCCGGTCTCAGTGCCGGCCTCGATTTCGCCGTGGCGCTGTTGGCACTCGGCGGCGGTTGCGGTGGTCTCGAACCGGTAGGGGGCGCTCACCGGCCAGCCTACTGGTTGCGGCCGTGGACCAGCCACAGGCCGTGGAGGGTGAGATAAGGCTCGACGTACTGGATGGTGTCCGACAGGGGGGCGATTAGGTGGGCCAGCCCGCCGGTGGCGATCACGACCGCCTCGCCGCCCAGCTCTTTCATGAAGCGGGTCACCATGCCGTCGATCTGGGCGACAAACCCGTAGATGACGCCCGATTGGATCGACTCTATGGTGGTCTTGCCGATCACATTGCGGGGCTCGGTGAGCGCCACCGGCCCCAAGGCGGCGGCCCGACCCACCATGGCTTCCAGGCTGACCTCGATTCCCGGCCCGATGGCCCCGCCCATGAACTCACCGGCCGCGGAAATCACGTCGAAGTTGTTGGTGGTACCGAAATCGACCACCACCGCGGGGCCACCGTAGAGGTGGTGGGCGGCCACCGCGTTGGCGATGCGATCGGCACCCACCTCACGGGGGTTGTCGTACAAGATGGGGATGCCGCTGCGGGTGCCGGGCTCGATCACCACCGGGTCGAACTCGAAGTAGCGCTGCACCATCATCCGCACGCTCTCGCGGATCTGGGGCACCCCGGAGCACACCGCCACCCCGGTCAGATCGTCTTCCATCACCACATCCACGCTGTCCAGCAGGCTGCGCAACAGCACGGCAACCTCGTCGGGGGTGCGCTCGTGCACCGTCGACAGTCGCCAGTGCTCGATCAGGCCGTCGTCGGCCCGGCAGTCCTCGGCCCGTTCGGCCTCATACAGGCCGACCACGGTCTGGGTGTTGCCGATGTCGAGGGCCAACAGCATAGGAACCCCTGTTTACTCCTCTTCTGCGCTGACCGGAACATTGCCAACATCGAGCCCGATGTCAAGCACCGGAGCCGAGTTGGTGATGCGGCCCACCGAAATGAAATCCACGCCAGTGGCTGCGTACTCGGCCACCGTCTCCAGCGTGATGCCGCCGCTCACCTCCAAGAGGCAGTCATGTCCGGCGGCCTGGGCCACGCAGACCTGCACCTCATCGGGAGTCATGTTGTCCAGCAGCAGGGCATCTGCGCCCGCCGCCAATGCCTCATCAACTTGTTCGATGCGGTCGCACTCCACGTAGACAATGCGATCCGGCCGGCTTCTGCGGGCGGCCGTCACCCCTTCGGCAATGGACATCCCCGCCAGGTGGTTGTCTTTGAACATGACCCATTCCGACAGCCCCATCCGATGGTTGTCGCCTCCGCCAGCGCGAACCGCGGCCTTCTCCAACACCCGCAGACCGGGCGTGGTCTTGCGGGTGTCCCGGATGCGGGCACGGCCCTCACCGACCGATGCCGCGGCCGCCACGTAGCGGGATACCTCGGTGGCGATCCCCGACAGGTGGCTCAAGAAGTTCAACGCAGTGCGCTCGGCAGTGAGCACTGAGGCCCGAGGCCCAACAACTGCGGCCAAGCACTGACCAGGGACCACCGAGTCTCCGTCGGCGGCATGCCACTCCACCGCCACCGAGGGGTCCACCTGCCGGAACACTTCGGCGGCACAGGCCCGCCCCGCCAGACGACCAGCGTCTCGAGAGGCGATCTCCGCGGTGATGCTTCCAGGGGGGACAAGCGACGACGTGAGGTCGCCCTCCGGGCCCACGTCCTCGGCCAAGGCCAGTTTCGCCGCGGCTTGTACCACTTCGACGGGAGGATCAAAGCCGGGCACAGTCAACACCCAGATTATCAATGAGACGGGCTCGACCGACCCGGGCTGCCACCAGCAGGCGCAACTCGCCGTCCAGCACATCGGGTCGATCCAGCGTGGCGGCGTCAACCACGGCGGCGTAGTCGGGAGACGCCTTGGGCTCAGCGGCCAGCACCGCGGCCATCACCGCCTCCACCTCGTCGGGACTCCGGCTGCCCTGCACCACCGCATCCCGCCCGGTTTGCAGCGACCGCCACAGCACGGTGGCCGCGGGCCGCTCCTCGGCGGTCAGGTATACGTTCCGGCTCGACATGGCCAGGCCGTCGGACTCTCGGAATGTGGGACAGCCCACTACCTCCACCGGCAGGGACAAGTCGGCAGTCATTCGGCGGATAATGGCCAGCTGCTGGTAGTCCTTCTCTCCGAAATAAGCCCGACCCGGCCCCAGCATCGCGAACAGCTTGGCCACTACGGTTGCCACTCCATCGAAGTGGGTAGGACGAACCCGCCCCTCCAACACCGCGTTGAGCCCTTTGACCGTCACCGAGGTGATCGGGGTCTGCGGATACATATCGTCGGCGGAAGGAGCAAACACCAGCCCGGCTCCCGCCGCGGCACACATTTTCCGATCCCGTTCAAGATCCCGGGGATAGGTCCCGTAGTCCTCCCCCTCGGCGAATTGAAGCGGGTTCACGAAGATGCTCACCACGGTCAGGTCGTTCTCGGCCGCCGAGCGGGTCACCAAAGACTGGTGGCCCTCGTGGAGATACCCCATGGTGGGCACCAAGCCGACCGAACCGCCTTGGGCGCGAGCGGCCTCCACTGCGTCCCGCAGTTCAGATACCCGCTCAACCAGGGGAATTTCGGTGCCGGCGCTCACGAAGTGCCCTTGCCTGTTCGAGGGACGAACTCGTCCCAATCCCCCAATCGGTGGCAGCCGCCGGTGTCGGGATCGCTCCACCCCTCGAACAGATCGGGGGCCAATTCTCCGATAGGCACCATCACGAAGGCCCGCTCGAACATCCGGGGATGGGGTACCACCAGGTCGGGCTCGTCCACCGTCTCGCCGTCCACCCACAAGACATCGACATCCAGCGTACGGGGGCCCCAGCGCACTTCCCGCACTCTGCCCGCCGACGCCTCTAATGCCTGGCAAAGCTCCAATAGGCCTCGGGCCGACCGACTGGTGTCCAGTTCGACCACCACGTTCAGGTATTGGCCCTGGTCGGGGCCGCCCACCGGGTCGGTCTCATACACCCCGGAAACCGCGACGCAGTCGTCCATGGCCGCCACCGCGTCCTTGAGGTAGCCCATGCGGTCGCCCATGTTGGACCCCAAGCCCAGAAAAGCTCTGGTCATTGCCGGTGGCGAGTAATGCGAACACCGCTGGTCGACAGGTGCTGGGGCACCGGAGGACGCAGCTTGCGGACCTCCACGATTACCCACTCCACCCGTATGTCTGCGCCCAGGCACACCGAGGCCACCCTCTGGGCCATGGCCTCCATCAGGGTGAACTGCTCGCCTTCGGACGCCGCGGCCACGGCGGCGCACACCGCCCCGTAATCCACAGTGTCGCCCAAGTCGTCGGAACTGCCCGACGGCGCCAGATCGGCACCGATCTCGATATCCAACTCAAACGGCTGAACCCGGTCCCTCTCCTCGGGAAGGGCCCCGCACAGAGCCATCACCCGAAGGCCCTGAAGCAGTAATCGGTCTTCAGTCATCTTCGGGAATCTCTTCTCGTTGTTCCTCTTGCTCTTCGAGATCTTCAACCTGGGAGAGCTGCACTTCGGGTTTGGGGAGCGCGGTGGCCGCGTTCACAATGCGGCGGCCCACCGAGCCGATCGGGCGCTGGGTCATCTTCTCCATCACCACCACCGCTTGCGACTCGCTGGCGACCATTCCCGTCCACACCAGATAGCCCGCCAAGAAGCCGCACACCTCGTCGCTCAGGCCACGGCGGTGTACCAGCAACTTCTCCCCCTTGGCCAGCAGTGACTGCAGCTCAATGAACAGCGGGCCGAGCCGGGTGGGGTAGTCCTCGTTGTCCGCAATGGGCCAGTGGCTCCAGGCGATGTTCTGCTCGCTGTAGTTGTGGAGGTTGTGGGTGGAGGGAATCAGCGACACCACCCGGGTGAAGCCCTGCTGGCGGATCCAGTTGATCTCCTCGGTGCGCCGAACCCGCCGATGGCTTTCCCCCCTGCCTCCCGGACGCTCGCAGATTGCCAATCGGTCCTTCATGATCCAGTAGAAGTTGCGCGGTTGGATTCCCGCGGCCCACTTACCCTTCACGGTGCCACCGCCCCCGCGCTGCCAACGCCCTCGCGACTCACGCTGCCACCACCTTCATGGTCCCCACGGTGGCGACCACGTCATGGACCCGGACCGCCGCCGCCCCCTGGGCAAACGCCCAAGCCGCGGCGGCCAGCGACCCCTCGAGCCGGTCGTCGGTCGGCACTTCCTCCCGGTCGCCGCCATCGCTCATGGCGTGCAGTTCCCCGATGAAGCGCTTGCGGCTGGCGCCCACCACCACAGGTGATCCCAGCGTGGTGAGCTGTCCCAAGTTGGCCAGCAACTCCAAGTTGTGGCCGGTGGTCTTGCCGAAGCCGATTCCCGGATCGATCCACACGTCGGGAACTCCCACAGCTCGCCCCCGCTCAACGGCCTCAACCAAAAAATCGCGCACCTCAGCCACCACATCGGCGTAATGGGGAGCGATCTGCATGGTGGCAGGAGTGCCCTGGCGATGGACCGCAATCCAGGTCACGTTCAGCTCCGCAGCCACCTCGTGCAGTGAGGCGGAGACGTCGTTGAGGATTTCAGCCCCTGCGGCCACTGCGGCCCGGGCCACCTCGGGCTTGGTGGTGTCGATGGAGACCCGGCCGTGCGGAGCCAAACCGGCCACCGCATCCACCACCCGAGCC
>JAPPKI010000420.1 GCA_028820035.1 bacterium
TGAGCAAAGTTAAGACAACTAGAGCCCGGGGGGGCGGGTGCGGATGCCGCCGTTGGACTCCAATACAACCAGCAGTTCGGCGGTCAGCCCCTTTTGCCGCGCCAGCACCTCGCGGTTGTGCTGGCCAAGGAGGGGAGCCGGGGTCTTGGTCCAGGGGCCCGGTGACGATTCGAACCGGAAGGGCAGGCTGGCCGCTGATACTTCCCCGCACACCGGGTGGTCAATTGGCTCAATGAATGAGCGGGTCCGCAGTTGGGGGTGGTTGCCGATCTCGGCGGGCAGCACCACCCTGCTGGCCGGGACTCCGGCGTCGAGTAGTTGCGCCACCGCCTCGGCGTCTGTCTGAGGGGCCACCCATTCGGCTATTCCTGCATCGATGGAGTCGGCAGCGGCCCGGCGCTTGTCAATGGTGTCGTAGTCAGCCCAATCGGGGCGGTGGAGCAGGTCGCAGAGAGCCTTCCATTGGTGGTCGTCGGCCACCGCTACTGCTACCCAGCGTTCATGGCCAGCGGCGGGGTACACGCCTTGGGGAGCGGCCCGCGGGCCCCCGTTGCCCTCACGGGGGAGTTGGCGGCCGAGGGCGGAGTACTCCACCAATTGCTCTGCGGCGGCGTTGAGGGCGGCGGCCACCATGGTCACTTCCACCAGCCGTCCCTGGCCGGTGCGGTCCCGCTCCTCCAGGGCGGTGAGGGTGGCGAACACCGCGTGCATGCCGGCCAGCGGGTCGCACGGCCCCCGGGGAATCTGGGGATCCTCGTCGGGATAGCCGGTGATGTTGGCCATGCCGGTGAGCTGTTCCATGGTCTGGGCGAAACCGGTGTTATTCCGCCAAGCACCGCTGAGGCCGAAGGCGGGCATCCGGGTCATGATCAGCTTGGGATTCAGTTCTGACAGCCGCTCCCAGGTGAGGCCAAAGCCGTCCATCACCCGGGGGGTGAAGTTCTCGATCACCACATCGGCATCGGCGATCAGCCGCTCGGCCACCGCCACCCCTTCGGGGGAGCGGAGGTCGAGGGTGATGTCCCGCTTGTTGGTGTTGGCCCCGTGAAAGACCATGCCCCACTCCCACCACTGGTCCGCCGAGGGCGGGCGGGCGGAGGCGAAGCGCATTCCGTCGGCCCGCTGCACGGACTCGATTTTGACCACGTCGGCGCCGAGCAGAGCCAAGGAGTGGCTGGCGATGGGACCGGCCCACCAGGCGGTGAAGTCGATCACTCGTAATCCGGCTAGAGGGAGCGCATTGGGCTCCCCCCGGTTGGGTTGGGGGGTGTGGGCTTCGATCTGACCGGTGTGCTCTCCGGCGGCAGGGACGGGCTCGAAGGGCCGGGTGGCGGCACCGTGCAGTTGGTAGGGAACGGCAGGCTGGGTGAAGCCGCCCGAGGGGTTAGTGGTGAAGGCGTCCCGGCCGGAGAACGCCTCCAGGGTGGGCACGGTTGCCCCGTTGCCGATGGGGGCCACCGGTATTCGCCGGGCCGATGCCTCGGCGATCACCTCAGCGGTGGTGCGCTGGGAGGTCCAGGCGTGCATGGCGGCTCGAAACTCGTCCCGCCGCTTCCAGCGGCCGCCGTAGCCGCACATCTCCTCGTCCTCCAGCCAATCGGAACGGCCGATCATCACCAGAAAGTCCAGGAATTGCTGGCGGGCCACCGTGCAGAAGCCCACGTGGCCGTCAGCGGTGGGCTCGATGGAAGGAAGCTCCACGTTTCGGCCGGGACGTTCGGGGTTGGTGTCGCCACTCAGCTCGGCGGCGATCCACGCGTAGGTGTTCATGGTCATGACCATGGTCTCGAACATGGACACGTCCACATGGTCGCCCTGGCCGCTGCGACCGGCGGCTCGGGCCGCGGCCAGCGCCCCCACCCCGGCGTAGATCGCTGCGGTCCATTCGCCGATGGCCCCTCCGGCCTGCACCGGCGGCCGCTCAGGGTTGCCCCGCTTGCCGATGCCCCCGCACTCGGCCTGGAGGGTGAACTCTGTGGCCGGCCTTTGGGCGTAGGGTCCTGTGCGTCCCCAGGGAGAGATCGTCACTAGCACGAGCGCGGGATTGGCCGTTCGCGCCGCGTCGATGACGGCCGAGGGCAGTCCCTGATCGGTGGTGTCGATGAGGATGTCGGCGCTGGCCAGCAGATCGGAGATTCCCGGGTCACTCGGGTCGCCAATCACCGAGCGCTTGGAGGTGTTCAGGAACTGAAACAGCGGCCCGTCTCTGTCGCCCAGTTCGGCACCCGACGCCGACCACCGCCGCAAAGGCTCCCCGCCGACAGGCTCGACCTTGATTACGTCAGCCCCGGCATCCGCCAACAGCTTTCCCGCATAGGGGCCCGAGATGCCACCGCCTATCTCGACCACTCGCAGGTGCTGGAGGATCATTTGGAGCGAGAGCGGTCGACAGGAGGCATCGACCGGCAGGTTACTCAGCAAGGCCAATGGGTACCCATGCCAGCAGGTGGGGCATTGGAGAACTCACCACTACTATTCGGGCTGCTTCATTCCGGTCGGGTACCCGACGTCCAAAGAAAGGGAGTTGCTATGGCCACGGTGCCGCTGCACGAGGAGATCGAGCCGCTCAGGGACATGGTGCCCCTGGGAGTGATCAATGCGGAGGTGTTGCCTGATTTGCGGAGCACACCGCTGGGGGAGCCTCCCGAGCTGAGTGATGTGGTTGAGCGCACCGACCACGTGGTGGATGAGGCCAACGGCGTGGTGGTGCGGGTGCATCGAGCGGTAGGCCAGGAGGGTGCGGTGCCGTGCGTGTACTCGATCCACGGCGGGGGATACATACTGGGCAGCTATGAGATGGACGACGCCAAGTTCGACCGGTGGTGCCCTCAATACGGCATTGTCGGGGTGTCGGTGGAGTACCGGCTGTCGCCCGAAACGCCGTATCCCGGGCCGCTGGAGGACTGCTACGCCGGATTGAAGTGGACGTACGACAATGCCGACTCCATTGGCATCGACCGGGACAAGATCGGCATCACCGGAGTCAGTGCCGGAGGCGGCTTGTGCGCCGCGCTGGCGCTGTTGGCCCGGGATCGGGACGAGGTGCCGCTTCAGTTCCAGCTGCTGGACTGCCCCATGCTCGATGACCGCCAGATCACCCCGTCGAGCCAGCTCGATGATCTGCTGGTCTGGAGCAGGGATTCGAACGCTTTCGGCTGGCAGTGCTATCTCGGCGACCTCTATGGGGCCGACGATGTGCCCTACACCGCGGCTGCTGCTCGGGCCGAGGATCTTACGGGACTGCCCGATGCCTACGTATGCATCGGCGGTGCCGACGGCTTCCGCGACGAGGACATTACCTATGCCATGCGCCTCTACGGCGCTGGCGTCCCCACCGAGCTCCACGTCTACCCCGGCGCTCCCCACGGAGTGGCCCTGTTCTCCCACCTCGAGATCGCCCAGCGCTATTCCTCCGACCAAGAAGACTGGCTCCGCCGCCAGCTGGAGCGGCTCCGCTGAAGACCTGCGGTTTCGCGGGAATGCGCAATTGGTAATACCAGGTTATACTGAGGCTGTGAAGGTCGCAGTGTCCATTCCCGATGCAGTGTTCGAGGCCGCGGAAGAGTTGGCGGCCCGCCGCAGGTGTTCCCGTTCGAGTTTGTACGCCGAAGCGTTGGAGCGGCTCTTGGTCGAAGCAGATGACGATGACGTCACCGCTCGTCTCGACGCTTTATATGCGGAGATGTCATCGGGTCTTGATGAGACGCTGAGGGAAGCGCAGGCCGATGCGCTGTCAGATCCCTGGTGATTCACCGGGGTGAGGTCTACTGGGTGGATCTCCGTCAACCAACAGGATCAGAGCCGGGCCGCCGCCGTCCCGTGCTCGTCGTATCCAGCGACCGGTTCAACCAGAGCAGGATCGACACTGTGCTGGCGGTGGCTATTACTTCAAATCTCCGCCTGGCTGCCGCTCCCGGCAATGTTGAGCTGCCTTCAGAGACCACCGGCCTAGACCGCGACTCAGTGGCCAATGTCTCGCAGATCGTGACGATCGACAAGGCCCTGTTGTCTGACTGGGTCGGCCGGGTTGACCCCGCCACGATGCGGTTGATTGAGGCGGGCATGGGGCTGGCCCTTGACCTGCCGATCTCAACCCAATAGGGAATGCGATGTTGGACTACCGTGGCCAGCCAGCGTGTGAAATGGAGTTGAGATGACAATGGCTCCGCTGGATGCCGAGATCGAGCAGCTCAAGCACACGGTGCCAACCCGTGATCTCAGCATTGAGCTGTTGCCCGAGATTCGGGCCACATTGCCGGTTCAGTTTTCCGAGCTGGGTGATGCGGTGGTGCGGTCGGACCATGTGGTGGATGCGGTCAACGGGGTGGTGGTGCGGGTGCACCGCCCGCGAGGGATTGAGGGCGCGGTGCCGTGTGTGTATTCGATTCACGGCGGGGGCTATATCCGGGGTACCTACGACATGGACGACGCCAAGTTCGACCGGTGGTGCCCGACCTACGGCGTGGTCGGTGTGTCGGTGGAGTACCGGCTGGCGCCAGAGACGCCCTATCCCGGGCCGCTGGAGGACTGCTACGCCGGGTTGAAGTGGACGTTTGACAATGCTGATGAGATCGGGATCGATCGGGACAAGATCGGCATCACCGGAGTCAGCGCCGGCGGGGGCTTGTGCGCCGCGCTGGCACTGCTGGCCCGGGACCGGGGCGAGGTGCCGTTGCAGTTCCAGCTATTGGACTGCCCGATGCTGGATGACCGTCAAATAACCCCGTCGAGCCAGCACGACGACCTGGTGATTTGGAACAAGGCCTCCAACGCCTTTGGCTGGCAGAGCTACCTCGGCGATCTCTACGGCACCGACGATGTGCCCTACACCGCGGCCGCCGCCCGGGCCGAGGATCTCTCTGGCTTGCCGGAGGCCTACGTCTGCGTTGGCGGCGCCGACGGCTTCCGCGACGAGAACATCACCTACGCCATGCGCCTCTACGGCGCCGGCGTCCCCACTGAGCTTCACGTCTACCCCGGCGCCCCCCACGGCGTCGGCCTCTTCCCCCAAACCCAAATCGCCCAGCGCTACGCCGCCGACCGAGAAGACTGGCTCCGCCGCCAACTGGCGCGGCTGGGATAGTTGATGGTCTAGTCGAATCTAGGCAGGGGATTCTGCTCTAGCCAGTGGCGGGCGTGGCCGTAGTTGTCATCGCACATCGCTAATGTATTGATATGAGATTTCACCGGTGTAGTTTGCGCCGTGCAGGATGTGCGGGGTGAGCGGCGACCGGCAGTTGCCGCTCTTGGAATCTCAGAGGTCGATGTTCAGAGCCGACTCTCAAGGCGAGTACGGAGAAGTGTTCACTCGGCGGTGGGTCGTAGACCTGATGCTTGACCTTGTTGGCTATACGCCTGAGGCCGATTTGGGAGGAAAAGTGATCCTGGAGCCATCGTGCGGTTGTGGGGCGTTTCTTCTTCCAATTGTCGAGAGGCTTGCAGAGTCATGTGCTTCTCATGGTCGTCGGTTATCTGAGTTAGAGAGCGCCATCGCTGGATTCGATCTGCTTGAACACAATGCCGAGATCGCCCGCAAGGCAGTGGTGGCCAAACTGGTCGATTTGGGTGAGACCCTTGAGGACGCAGAGCGCCTTGCCCAGCGATGGGTCACAACGAGTGATTTCCTGCTGAGCGAAGAGCCGGTACACCCTGCTGATTTTGTAGTAGGGAATCCGCCGTATGTCCGTCTTGAGGACGTCCCCAGGGAAGTCAGCGATGCTTATCGGTCAATGTGGCCAACCATGCGTGGTCGAGCAGATATCTACATTGGGTTCTTTGAGAAGGGCTTGTCATTGCTTGGTCCAGAGGGGCGGCTGGCCTACATCTGCGCTGATCGGTGGATGCGGAATCAGTACGGTGCGCATCTCCGTAGATTGGTGTCGAGCCGGTATGCCGTGGACTCGGTCCTTGTTATGCATGACGTCGACGCGTTCGAAGAAGAGGTGTCGGCATACCCGGCGATAACCATCCTTCGCAATGGTCTCCAGGGTCCTGTGCGAGTGGTGGATGCCAACGATTCCTTCGATCAGGGTGAGGCCTCTCTGATGCTCGACTGGCTACGCAATCCACGGCAGGCATTGTCAGCCTCACGGGGCTTTGAGGCGGGGGAGTTGACAAGCTGGTTCAAGGGCCCAGATTTGTGGCCGGCAGGATCTCCGCAGACGCTTGAGCTGCTAGCTGATCTCGAAAACCGTTTCTCCCCACTTGAAGACATTCGGACGGGGACACGGGTTGGAATCGGTGTTGCTACGGGATGTGACGAGGTCTATATCCGGGCTGAGGCAAAGGGGGTAGAGCCCGATCGTCTACTCCCGCTCCTGACAGCAGGAGATATTGCAACTGGTCGTCCTGAATGGTCGGGCAAGTGCCTGATCAACCCCTGGGATGAGGATGGGCTTGTGGACCTCCATGACTATCCAGGACTGGCAGATCACTATGGACGACACAGCAAGATGCTTCGTTCTCGCCACGTCGCCCGAAAGCAGCCGAAAGCTTGGTATCGGACCATCGACCGGATTGACCCTGAGCTCATTGATCGGCCCAAGCTGCTGCTTCCGGACATCAAGGCACTTTCCCATCCCGTCTTGGACACTGGTGGCTTCTACCCTCACCACAACCTCTACTACGTGGTTTCCGACTCATGGGACCTTGAGGTGCTGGGCGGGCTCCTTCTGTCGGACATAGCCAACCTG
>JAPPKI010000387.1 GCA_028820035.1 bacterium
CGCTCCACATCCACACCGCCCGCAGACTCGGATGGCTGTCGCAGTCGATGGCATCATGGCGCTGCCCGACGAGGCCACTAACGGCCTGGGTGAGCCGGGTGGCGTAGTCGTGGCTCAGGTACCGGTCCACGGTGAGCAGCACCTCCGCTTCGCAGTGGGCCAGCGCCCAGCCCAGCTCCCGCTCCTTGTAGAAGGTGTTGAGCAGCACCACCACGGCCCCGATCCGGGCCGCAGCCAGCCAGGCCACCACCCACTCCGGCCCGTTGGGAGCCAGCAGCCCCACCCGGCTGCCCCTCGTCACTCCGTTGGCCAGCAGCGCCCGCCCCAACCGCCGGGACTCAACCTCCAGGTCCCGATAACTCAGCTGGCCTTCATCCGCCAGCACCAGATCCCGGTCCCCCCACTCGTCCGCTACGTGCCGTACGAACCGC
The DNA here is from genome assembly GCA_028820035.1 of bacterium. Lineage (GTDB taxonomy): Bacteria > Actinomycetota > Acidimicrobiia > Acidimicrobiales > Bin134 > Poriferisocius. The sequence goes on from JAPPKI010000387.1 coordinate 432, forward strand.
TCAGCCGTAGGCACGTAGCCCGGCTCACAGAATCGACGTGCACCCAGGTTGCGAACTGCCATCCCGCGAGCGTAGAACGCTCGCGGCGACCGGTAGGGTAAGCGCACTCGCACAGACGGCAAGGAGGGCACCGTCATGGCTCGCGACCTCGGCTTTCCGGTATACGACTCCGACAACCACATGTACGAGACGGAGGACGCCTTCACCCGGCACCTCCCCGCCGACTACAAGGGCGCCATCCGCTACGTGCAGGTCGACGGCCGCACCAAGATCGCCATCAAGGGCCTGATATCGGAGTACATCCCCAACCCCACCTTCGAGGTGGTGGCCCCGCCGGGCGCGCAGGAGGAGTACTACCGCCACGGCAACCCTGAAGGCAAGAGTCTGCGGGAGATCTTCGGCAAGCCGATCCGCTGCCCCGACTGGGCCCGCAACGCCGAGGCCCGGCTGCCGCACCTGGACGATCTCGGGATCCAGGGCTCGCTCATGTTCCCCACGCTGGCCAGCCTGCTCGAGGAGCGGATGCGCGACGACCCCGACCTGACCCACGTCGTGGTGCACTCGCTCAACGAGTGGATCCACGACGAGTGGACGTTCAACTACCACGACCGGATCTTCGCCACCCCCATCATCACCCTGCCCATCGTGGAGAAGGCCATCGAGGAGTTGGAGTGGTGCTTGGACAAGGGCGCCCGCTGCATCCTGATCCGGCCGGCCCCGGCCTGGGGCCTGCGTGGGCCGCGCTCGCCGGGCCTGCCCGAGTTCGATCCGTTCTGGGCCAGGGTGCAGGAGGCGGGCGTGCTGGTGGGCATGCACTCGTCGGACTCCGGGTATGCCGACCTGGCTTCGATCTGGGAGGGCAAGACCGAGTTCCTGCCGTTCAAGCCCAACCCGTTGCGCCTGCTGGTGATGCAGAACCGGGCCATCAGCGACATGATGACCGCGATGATCTGCCACGGGGCCTTCACCCGGTTCCCGGACCTGCGCATCGCCACCATCGAGAACGGCGGCACGTGGGTGAAACCCCTGCTGGAGAAGCTGGAAGGCGTCTACAAGAAGCTGCCCCAGGACTTCCCCGAGCATCCCCTGGCCGCCTTCCGGCGCAACGTCTACGTCAACCCGTTCTGGGAGGACGGGCTGGAGGGGCTGATCGACGTGATGAGCCCCGACCGGATCCTGTTCGGCTCCGACTACCCCCATCCCGAGGGCTTGGGCGATCCGGTGAGCTTCTACGACGACTTGCCGTCGTCGCTGTCATCGGACGACGCGGCCAAGATCATGGGCGGCAATCTGAAGGAACTGCTGGCGGTCTGACCGCGCCGCGAGCCTGAGGTGCCGGACATGTCGAGGCCCTTGGAGGGCGTCAGGGTCGTCGAGGTCGCGTCCTGGATGTTCGTGCCCTCGGGCGGGTCGGTGCTGGTGGACTGGGGCGCCGACGTCATCAAGGTAGAGAACCCGGCCGGCGGCGATCCGCAACGGGGTCTGATCACCTCCGGGCTGATCCCCGCCGGCACCGTGAACTTCATGGTCGAGCAGCCCAACCGGGGGAAACGCTCGGTGGCGCTCAACATCGCCCACCCCGAAGGCCGTGAGGCCCTGCTGAAGCTGGTCGAGACAGCCGACGTGTTCCTCACCAACTACCTGGAGCCGGTGCGGCGTCGTCTGGGCATCGACAACGATGCGATCCGGGCCCGCAACCCGTCCATCGTCATCGCCCGTGGCACCGGGCAGGGACCGGCCGGTCCCGACGCGGAGAGGGGCGGCTTCGACGGGGCCTCGTTCTGGGCCCGGGGCGCGGTGGCCGCGGTGTTCCCGCCGGACGCGGCGGGCTGGCCCCAGGGTCAGCCCTCCCCGGCCTTCGGCGACGTGATGGGGGGCATGGCGCTGGCCGGCGCCATCGCGGCCGCGCTGCTCAAGCGGGAGCGCACCGGAGAGCCCAGCGTGATCGACGTGTCGCTGCTGGCCACCGCCATGTGGCAGGTCTCGCCGCTGGTGGTGGCGGCCAAGCTGTTCGGGCTCACCTCGCTGCCCCGGGGAGACCGGCGCAAGAACCCCAATCCAGGGGTGGGCGTGTTCCGCACCGCCGACGACCGCTACATCAGCCTCATCCTGCTCCAGAGCGACCGGTACTGGGACGACTTCGCGGCCCGGCTGGAGCGGCCGATCCTGGTGGACGACGAGCGGTTCAACACCTCCGAGGCCCGCTCCAAGAACGGGCCGGAGTGCATCGACATCATCGACGAGGCCTTCGCCGGGCGCACCCTCGACGAGTGGAAGGAGCGACTGGCCGACTTCGAGGGGGTGTGGACCCCGTTCCAGACCCTGGCCGAGCTCTACGACGACCCCCAGGTGGTGGCCAACAACTACCTGCCCGCCATGGAGGACGCCGCCGGGAACCCGGTTCAGCTCGTGGCCAGCCCCGCCCAGTTCGACGAGACCCCGGTGGAAGTGGACCGGGCACCGGAGCTGGGAGAGCACACCGAGCTGGTGCTGGCCGAGCTCGGCATCGACTGGGACGAGATCGCCGCTCTCAAGTCCCGCGGAGCCATCCTGTGAGCCCCCAGGGTCACAGCGTGGGCGCGGGGAGGGAGGTCGGGGGCATGGAGACCAAAATGGACTACTCGCCTGCTCCGCATGAGAATCTCTCTAGGGAGAACTCATGCCATACACTGGAACCTGCGTACCAGAGAAAGAGGCCGTCATGCGAGTGATCTATTCTGACGCGGAGATCACTGCGTTGATCGCTGAACCCAAGTACTTCCCTGGGTCAGGAGCCAGTCTACAGCTTCGCCAGAAGCGTGGCCATAGTGAGCAACATGTTGAGCTTGAGAGTGATTCAGGCGCCGATTTCGCTCTGGTACTTCGCCAGAATTCCCAGAATCAGTTTGACTTTTCTATCATCTTGACTGTACGTCCTATAGGGACGGCGTCGCTGTTTCGTTTGCGACGCTTCAACGGTCGTAGCCACAAGCATAGGAACACGATCGAAGGCGATGTGTTCTTTGACTTCCATATTCATACCGCCACAGAGAGGTATCAACGTATCGGTGCTCGTGAGGATGCATATGCCGAGCCCACGACGCAGTTCGCGAGCTTTCAATCTGCTTGGCAATTCGCCGTGGCTGATGTGAACATCAATAGTCGCGCGTCTGGCCCAACTCTACCGTTCCCATAGGAGACAGTTCGATGGACTCTATAGAAGCAGCTTTCAAGGACAGGGTGTCATCAGAAGTCACACTGGAACAAGAGGGCAACAATCGATACCGAGTATCGACCCCATTTCAGTTTGAGGACGGTGATCAGCTTGTAATCTTGCTCAAGAGAATCAGTGAAGAATGGATTCTATCAGACGAAGCGCATACGTTCATGCGCTTGACATATGATATAGACGAGTCCGATCTGGGCAGAGGCAAGAGACAGGAAATTATCTCTCAGGCCTTGTCTGTATTCGAAGTAGAAGATCGTGATGGTGAACTCCTACTTCCCATAACAGACGAGAGATATGGTGACGCGCTCTTCTCCTTTATTCAGGCGATCCTAAAGATAAGCAACGTGACATTCCTGTCGAGAGAAAGAGTTCGATCGACCTTCCGTGAGGACTTTATGACGTTAGTCAATGAATCAGTTGCCTCAGATCGGCTGAGCTTCGATTGGTTTCACCCGGTTCATGATCCACAAGGCATGTACCGCACTGATTGCCGCATTAATGGAACGAAGATCCCCTTACTGGTTCATGCACTCAATTCAGACGGGGCTACCCGTGACGCGACAATCTCGCTACTCCAATATGAGAAGTGGAAGCTAGAGTTTCGATCACTCGCGATCTTTGAAGATCAGGCAGCAATCACTCGTCATGTCTTGGCTCGTTTCAGTGATGTAGCTGACAAACAGTTCTCTAGCATAGGCGGCAATCGAGAGCGTATAGTCAACTTTCTGAGCAAGGCAATAGCCGTTTGAGTGCACTGCATCAAGACAAGGCTGCCGCTATCGACATGATTGCCGGCATGGACGCCGAGATGGACTATTCGGCGCCGCCGTATGACCAGTGGGACTCGGCGCAGCCTTACGGCCAGTGGGACCATGCCCGCCGGCACTGCCCGGTCATCCGGGAGGAGGGGTTCAGCCTCACTGAGGATCCGGCGCTGCCGCGGTTCACGGTCACGACTTTCGACAACGCCGACCAGGTGCTGCGGGACTGGCGCTCGTTCTCGGCGTCGATCAACGGCGAGGTGATGCGGCCCTATATGGGGGAGCTGATGCTCGGGCTCGACGGCGACGAGCATCGCCGCTACCGCAACCTGGTGGCCTATGCCTTCCGCCGCTCGACGCTGGAGCGGTGGCGGGGCGAGCTGGTAGAGCCCGTGATCGAGACGCTGCTGGACGCCATCGCCCCGGCCGGGCGGGCCGACCTGGTCGACCAGGTCACCAGCAAGTTCCCGGTGCAGGTGATCTGCGGGATCGTGGGCGTGCCCACCACGGACCATGAGCAGTTCAACGATTGGGCCATGCGAATCAACTACGGGCCGCTGTACCCCGAGGAGGGACGGGCCGCGTCCCAGGCCATGCGCGACTACCTGGAGCCATTGGTGGAAGCCAGACGGACTGAGCCCACCGGCGACCTGCTGTCGGAGCTGGTACACGCTGAGATCGACGGTGCCCGGCTCACCGACGAGAAGATCTACGGGTTCCTGCGCCTGCTGCTGCCGGCCGGGGCCGAGACCACCTACCGGGCCTTCGGATCCTGCCTGCTGGCCCTGCTGGAGCGTCCCGAGGCGATGTCCCGGGTGCTGGCCGACCGGTCGCTGGTGCCGGCCGCGGTGGAGGAGACCCTGCGCTGGGAGACGTCGGTCACGATGGTGGCCCGGGTGGCGACGACCGACATCGAGATCGGCGGCTGCCCGGTGCCGGCGGGGTCGTCCGTCTCGATCATCAACGGCTCAGCGTCACGCGACGAGGCCCGATGGGCCGACCCCGCCGAGTGGGACTTGGATCGCGAGCCCCAGCAGCACATGGCCTTCGGCACCGGGCCGCACCAGTGCCTCGGCATGCACCTGGCCCGCATGGAGCTCGAGGTGGGGATCAACGCCGTGCTCGACCGCCTGCCCAACCTGCGCCTCGACCCGGGCGCCGACACCCCGGTGATCAGCGGCTACGCCTTCCGCGGCCCGCAGGAGCTGCCCGTCCTCTTCGACCCGTCCTGAACACGCCCTGAGTTAGGCGGCGCTGGACTGGAGGGCCAGGCGGGCGACCTTTCGGCGGTGGTGAGAGGCCGAGCCGAAGTGGAGTTCGCCCACCTTGGCCCGGCGCAGGAACAGGTGCAGGTCGTGCTCCCAGGTGTAGCCGATGCCGCCCGCGAGTTGGAGGCCGTCCTGCACGCAGCGGCGCTGGGCCTCACCCGCGGCTGCCTTGGCCATCGAGGCGGCCAGGGTGCGGTCCGGGTGATCCTCGGCCAGGGTCAGGGCCGCGTAGTAGACGAGCACCCGGGCCCGCTCGATGTCGCGGTACATGTTGGCCAGCTTGTGCTTGACGGCCTGGAACGAGCCGATGGGCACGCCGAACTGGATGCGCTCCTTGGCGTAGGCGTTGATGATGTCGAAGATCCGCTGGCAGGCCCCCAGCGTGACCGCGGCGACTGCGGTCACCGACTCCTCCAGCGCCCGGCGGATCGCGTCGCTGGCGTCGCCGTCTCCGAGCAGTCGCACCGCCGGCACCCGGACCCCGTCGAGGGTGATGGTGGCGTGGCGGACGCCAGGGTCGACGGGGATGCCCTCGACGGCCTGGACCGAAGAGCCCGGCACCAGGACTACCCGCAACTCGCCTTCGATCCGGACCGCGACCGCGATCTCGTCGGCTGTGGCCCCGTCGAGCACGTAGTGCTTCGTGCCTTCCAGAACTAGATCGTCGCCGCTCCGGCGACCGGTGGCGCTCACCTCTGCCGGATCCCAGATTCCGGCACCCTCGTCGACCGCGATCGTGCCTGTGGTCTGGCCCGCGGCCACTGGCGCCAGCAGCTCGGCGGCCTGGCCCGGTCCGGCTGCCTCGACAATCAGCGGCGCGAACTGGGTGACGGTGGACATGAACGGCCCCGGTGCGGCGTGGCGGCCCGACTCCTCCAGCACGATGGCCAGCTCCACCCAGCCGTAGCCCAGGCCGTCGGCCTCCTCCGGCAGGGCCATGGCCGGCCACTCCAGGCCCACCAGCGTCTGCCAGAAGTCGGCG
>JAPPKI010000289.1 GCA_028820035.1 bacterium
GGCGTAGGCCATGATCGCCTTCAGATAGCGCATGCTCCCGCCGGGCCAGCGGTTGGCGCTGAAAAAGCGCATCACCTGAGCATACGCGGCCTGCGAGGCGGCGAAATCGCCAGAAGCATGGGCGGCTATCACCTGTCGGCAAGTTGCAGGGATGATGTTGCCGTCGCCCGACAAGAAGCCCTGGCCGCCGAGGGCGAGGATGGTGAGCGCCTGCATCGAGCCGCCCACATGCACGTCGCAGCGGCCGTCCACAACGTCGACCAGACGGGTCACGTAGGTCATGTCGGTGTTGGTCACGTTGACGCCGAAAAGCTTGTCGGGCGCATACTCCCCCACGAGGCGGTCGAGGACGTCGAGGGGCACCACATAGCCGCTGAAAATGTGGCTCGACAGCACGCAGGGGATGGAGGAGCCCTCCAGCACCGTGCGGAAGTACGCCTCCAGCTCGCCGGGAGTCGGCATGTTGGCGTGGCCACTGTCCACACAGTAGATCTGCATCGCCTCAAGCCCGGCCGCTTCGGCGATGGCGACCAGATCGAGGTATTCGGCAGCCGTGTGCGTCTCCACCCCCATGGCCCGGGCCGACACTCGGCCAGCGGCGGTGTCAGCCGTGATGCCGTACACCTGCTCGGTCTCCGCCGCGGTGAGCGCATATCCCTCACCGGGCGACGAGCTGCCCACATACATGCCCATGCCCACTGAGGCGAGCCGGTCCACGTGAGCCCGCCACGCGTCGCAGTCGAGGCTGCCGTCGGGCGCGAACGGCGTGATCGTGCAGGTGAACGTGCTCAGCGGGCGGGCCATGGCCGTCCTACAAGTCGGGGAACTTGTGGAGGCGCCGAGCGTTTTCCACCAGCATGAGCGAGCGCTCTTCGAGGGAGACTCCGGCCATCGCCGCCATCGTGGGCGACCACGCGTTGGGATAGTTAGAGCTGCCGTGGGGGTAATCGCTCGACCACAGCATCTTGTCGACGCCGATGTGGTGGCGGTTGTCGATACCGTAGGTGTCGGTGACCCAGGTGAAGTGGACGTGCTGCTCGATGTACTCGCTGGGGAGCTTGGCCAGGTCGAACCGGAAGCGGTAGCGGTAGTAGCCGTCGTCGAGCTGCTCTTTGAAGTAGGGAACCCAGCCGCAGTCCACCTCGGCGAACACCAGGCCCAAGTCGGGGAACCGGTCGAATATCCCCGAGAAGATCAGCTCAATCAAGTGCGTCGATGCGCCCAGGAAGCGAGTGGCGGCCGGCAGGGCCAGCAGGTTCTTCTGGGCGGGCATCGTGTTCTGGAGCGACACGTGGATGGCAAGCGTGATGCCGCGCTCTTGCAGCGCCGCCCACACCGGATCGTCGCACGGGTCGGGCGATAGCGAGCCGTGGGGATACGCGCTCATCAAGAAGCCGCCGGTGCTAGCCCGGCTGCCCACCCGGTCGACCTCGGCGAGGGCCATGTCCACCCCGCGGTTGGGCAATAGGGGCAAGGCCCGGAACCGTTGAAGGTCGTGGGAGGCGTATTCGTCGATCCAGTCGTTGTAAGCCTGGACTTGCGCGAGGTGGAAGTCGGACTCCTCGGCGGCCGCGACCGCCTGATAGATCCGGGGCGACGGGTAGAGCACCTCGGCATCGACGCCGGCAATCTCGATCTCGCCGACCCGGGCGGCGGGGTCCCATCCCCCGGGCCGGATCTCGTCGAACCGGACCCAGTTCTGGCGCAATCGCGGATCCTGGCCGGCGCAGGCATTGAGCCCGATCGGCATCGGTCCTTCGACGCCCTCGATCACCCAGGCGTCGCCCTCCTCGAAACGCTCCACCCGGGGCACCCGGTCGCGGTACTTGGCCGGGACCCGCGACGTCCACAGATCGGCGGGCTCGTTGATGTGACTGTCGGCTGAGATGAGGTTGTACGATCGCAGCCGGCCCGCCGACGAGGTTTGAGCATCCTGCTGCTCGGTGAGCATGGTCATGTCGACTCCAATCGCAGGCTGTGCCGACCTCGCTCCGGGCCGGCGGTCAGCTTCAAACTCTATCGCTGCACATTGCGATTACACCCCGGATGTTGCGGCCCGCAGCCAAGTCGGCAAAGCCGGTGTTGATCTCGTCGAGCCGGTAGCGCTGGGTGATGAGCTTCTCCAGCGGCAGTCTCCCGGCCAGATAGTGGTCGATCCACCGCACCACGTCCCGAGCAGGATCGGGACCTCCGATCGTGGTCCCGACGATCGCCCTTTGGGCCAACAGCAGATTCGGGGAAATGGGGATCGACTCCATGCCGTGCGACGTGCCGCCCACTTGCACCACCATCCCGCCCGCAGCGAGGCAGGCTATGGCCGTCTCGTAGTGCTCGGGTCGGACTCGGTCAGGGGTGAGCAGCACCGCGTCCACCCCCCAGCCGCCGGTGAGCTCCCCCACCGCGTCGGCGACATCGGCGGCACTGGCATCGATGACGTCAGTCGCTCCATACCCAAGGGCGAGGGCGAGCTTGTCGGCCTTGACGTCGACGGCCACGATCCGCTCTGCTCCAGCCAGCGCCGCACCCATCACCGCGGCGGCTCCCACCCCGCCGATCCCGAGCACCAACACCGCATCACCGGGCTGGACACCGGCCACATTCACCGCCGCGCCGACGCCAGTGGATACTCCGCAGGAGACAAGGGCGGCGACCGCAGGCTCTACCCCGTCGGCAATCTTAACCAAGTGGCGTTCAGGGGTGACGGTGTGGCGGGCAAAGCTCCCGAGCCCGAGGTGGGTCCCCACCGCCGCGCCCGACTGGTCGAACATGCGATAGGTGCCGTCGCGCAGCCGTCCCGAACCGTCCATGCCGGTGGGGCAGAAGGTCTTGAGGCCGCGTAGGCAATTTCGACAGGTGCCGCACGGCCCTTTGAATATCTGGACGACACTGTCGCCCACCTCCAGCGACTGCACCCCCGGCCCCACCTCGGCCACGACCCCAGCACCCTCGTGGCCGCAGACTGCGGGCGGTTCCACCGGATAGGCCCCCTCGATCACATAGCGATCCGAACCGCATATTCCCGCGGCCCCCATCTCCAAGATCACCTCTCCATGAGCGGGAGGCTGAATCTCAATCGCCTCTATCGACAGCGGCTCCCCCACCGCTCGTAGGACGGCAGCCTCCGTGGTTATCGCCATGTCCACAAACTAGTGGTTTGCCAGTCATTTGGCAGAGAGATCAACTGGTGATGGATCCACCGGCGAGGGGGATGGTTTGGGCAGTCATCCAGGAGGCTTCCTCGGAGGCGAGGTAGGCGCATAGCGCGGCGACGTCTTCGGGGGTGCCCAGCCGCCGGGTGGGAATGGCCCTGGCCAATTGGTCGGTGACGCCAGTGTCGCCGGTGTTGGACATCAGACCGAGGGCGATGGAATTCACCGTGACTCCCGTCTGGGCCACCTCAAGCGCCACAGAGCGAAGCAGCCCGGCCGCGCCGCCCTTGCCTGCCGAGTAGGCCGCCACCCCGATGTTCACGCCGACAGTCCCAGCCCCGGAGACTACGGCGATGACCCGGCCCCAACCCCGCTCGATCATGCCGGGCAGCACCGCGTGGGTGCAGTTCAAAACGCCGCCAAGATTGACGGCAAGAGGCCCGATCCACTCGTCGGGCACAGTCTCGGCAAAGGGTTTGACCTGCATGGTCTCGGCCCCGGCGTTGCCGGCGTTGTTGACCAGAATGTCGATGGGCCGGTCGTCGATCGCCTCTCGCACCGCTTCGCCATCGGTGACGTCGAACGGCAGCGCCTCGGCCGAGTGGCCTGCACCCACTATGGCGTCCGCCACTTCCCCGGCGCGGTCGGCAACGATGTCGTTGACCAACACGTGGGCTCCTTGGGACGCCAGCGTGTGGGCCACGCCCGCGCCGACATTCTGGCCCGCGCCAGTCACTAACGCGGTTTTGCCGTCAAGATTGAACATGAATGTCTCTCCCTTTCTTCCCAGCTATCTGGGGACATCCTGCCAGGCTATGTCGTGGTAGGGGTCGGGCTCGCGGGGTAGCCCGAGCACCTTCTCCCCGATCACGTTCTTGTTGACCTCTGTGGTTCCCCCCTCGATGGTGTTAGCCCGGCTTCGCAGCATGCCCTTTGCCACATAGGGCATGTGAGCGGCCCAAGCTTCGATGGAGTCTCGCCCCTCGGACGGCTCGCCGGGCATCCAGGCCACCGATCCCATACCCGCCAGATCCGCAGCGGCCAGTTGGAGTGCCTGGTTGAGCTGGCTTTGCTGCACCTTGCCGACGGACGCCGCTGGCCCCGGCGTACCTCCGGCCTTGACCGTGGCCCGAACGCGGTCATTGGTCCACGCCCGAATCTTCTCCTCGGAATAGAGCCGCATGAGCCGGTCGCGCTCCACCGGGCCAGCGCTAGCCTGACGAGCCTGTTTGAGGAGGCTGTCGACTCCCCCGCCGCCTATGCGGTCGACGCCGCCTGAGCCGGCCCCGGCCACCATCTGGCGCTCGCCGGCCAGGGTGGCCCCGGCCACCCGCCACCCGTCGCCCGCGGTGCCGACCCGGTGGAAGTCGGGAACCCGGACCTCCTCCAGCCACACCTCGTTGAAGTCGATCTCACCGCCGATGTGGCGTAGAGGGCGCACCTCCACCCCGGGCGACGACAAGTCGACCAGGAAGTAGGTGATGCCCCGGCGCTTGGCGACGGTGGGATCGGTGCGGGCCAGGCAGATGGCGAACTCCGACTCGTGGGCCCAGGTGCTCCACACCTTCTGTCCGGTGAGGATCCACTCGTCCCCGTCTTGTTCGGCCCGCATGGCCAGCGAGGCGAGGTCGGAGCCGGCGCCGGGCTCGCTGAACATCTGGCACCACCGCTCCTGGTTGGCCACCATGGGGGGAAGAAAGCGCAGGCGCTGCTCCTCGGTGCCGTGGGCGAACAGCGCCGGGGCGGTGTTGTGCAGGCCCAAGGGGTTGAGCCGGCCCAAATTGAGCGGGGCGATGACCGTTTCGGTCACCCGGGCCTTGGCCAGCGGCAAGTCGAGGCCTCCGTATTCGACCGGCCAAGTGGCCACCGCCAGCCCGGATGCGGCAAAGGTGGGATACCAGGCCTCGTAGTCCTTTCTCGGCCTCACTTCCCGGATGGCCCGCCGCCCACGAGGAGCGGCGTCGCGCCATGCCTGGGGGACGTGCTCGGCCACCCAGGCACAGACAAGAGCCCTGATCTCATCGTCGCTGCTCGACGCGTCGATCGGAAGCCGCTCGGAACTCATTCTGCCGACATAGCCTCAAACCGCTCGACGAGCGCATCCAGCGCCTCCGCCGCAGTGGTGGACCCTCCCGGCGGCGTGGGCAGCTTCACCGGACCGTGCTCCAGGCTCGGCAGCAGGATGGTGGCGTGTCCGGGGCAGGTGATCTCGCCCCGCTGGTTCTCGCCGTATATGTCGAGGTCGACGGCGGGGGCGCCTTCTTCGTTGCGGTACTTGCGGGTCACCTTGCCCCGCATCCAGTGAGTGTCGCCCACATAGTTGAACCGGCGGAACTCCACGTCGAGGGCGGCCAGCCAGGCGTCGTCGCCCATCCAGTCGGTACACAGGTGTACCAGCCAGGTCTCGCGCATCCGACCGTAGTCGTATATCGCGGGATTGCCCGCCCGCCGGGCCCACTCGGGATCCCAGTGGACCCGCTGTTGGACATCGGGGACGTTGAGATCGTCAGGCCGGAAAAACCCCGGCACCCGCTGGCGCTGCTGCACACCCAGCCGTAGTGCCTTTACCCCGTAGAGGCCCATGCCCATGCCGGTGTGCCACACCACCATGTCGGTCACCCGCATTGGCCCCTTGACCAGGGGCGGCAGTTCGTCGCCCTCATCCACGTCCTCCCACCAGCGGGGCTCAGCGCCCCGGCGGCGCTCGGGCTCGCTGCGGACCGCTTCGGTGATCTCGGCAATCTGCTCGTCGGTGTAGGGCTCGATCTCGATGTCGCCGTACTTGCCCTTGCCTTCGTCGGCCTTGCGCTCCACCGCCCCCCGGTCGGTTCGGATCATCAGCCGGTACTGGGCCGACAGCACCGCCCCCTGGGTGGCGAACACCTCCGCCGTCCACTCGTGAACGGTGCGGGCCGCGAACTCGCTTTTCTTGTCGCGCACTCCCACCAGGGCATTCCGCCGGGTGACCCGCATTCCCGGGCGAAGCGGCGCCCACCACTCCCGGTAGCTGCCCGAGTAGTAGGCGTGGGCGCCCTTGAGGGGATCACCCTTGAGCAGCGCCTTGGTGTCGGGGTCGAGCTTCTCAACCTCATTTTCACCAATGAGCGTGTCGCCCCCGTTCATGTTGGGCGATGAGATCGGCCCTCCCCACACGGTATTGGCGCCGTAATCCGGATCGCACCACAGCGGGTTGTCGTCGCCGAATGCCTCCGCCACCTGCCGAAACGCATCGGTGTTGGGCTCGCGATACCAAGGAGGCTGAGGATGCGGCTGCGCAATCCCGATCCGAGCCCGCAACCTGGCAATGGCCTCGTCGGTTATCGCACCCCCGTCCGACACGGACCGGACTGTACCTGACGACCTAGCCCGCTTCTCCCCTGAAGACAGGGTCCGGATTCACCTAGTAGGCATCGACGATGGGTTCTAGAGCGTCGGCCATGTCGTGGACGGAGGCGGGGGGGACGGGTGAGAAGGGGTACAGG
>JAPPKI010000402.1 GCA_028820035.1 bacterium
TCGTCAACAACGTGGAGACCCTGGCCAACCTGCCCTGGATCGTGTCCAACGGCGGGGACGCCTTTGCCGCCATGGGGGCTGAGAGCTCCACCGGTACCCGGGTGTTCGCGGTGTCGGGCCATGTGGCCACCCCCGGCGTGTTCGAGGTGCCCTTTGGCACCACCACTTTCCGTGAGATCATCTTCGATCCCCAATACGCCGGGGGGATGCGACCCGGCCGCACTCTCAAGACCTTTATACCCGGCGGGGCGTCGGCCCCGTGGTTCTTCGAGGAGCACCTCGATCTGCCCCTGGAGAAGACCACGGTGGACCAGGCTGGCTCCATGCTCGGCTCGGGGGCCATCGTGGTTATGGACGACACCACCGACGTGGTCAAGGCCTGCCACAACGTGGTGCGGTTCTTCGCCCGGGAGTCCTGCGGCAAGTGCACCCCCTGCCGGGAGGGAACCTCCTGGCTGGAGAAGATCCTTGGCCGCCTCCTGGCCAGCCAGGGCCGCCCCCAGGATCTGGACCTGCTCATGGACGTGTGCGACAACATCAGCCCCGGCATCAACTGGCCCCCCCGCCAAACCACCATCTGCCCGCTGGGACCCTCGGCCGTCTCGCCCATCGCCTCTGCCCTAGAGCGGTTCCGAGATGAGTTCGAGGCCTATCTGCCCGCCACCGCGGTCGCGGTCACCACGAGTTCGGGAGTGGCGTCGTGAGCGATCGGGAAACCGTGGTCAACATCACCGTCAACGGCCAGCCGGTGGAGGCCCAATCCGGCGAGTGGGTCATCGCCGCCGCCGAGCGCGCCGGGGTCTACATCCCCCACTTCTGTTACCACCCTCGCATGAACTCGGTGGGCATGTGCCGAATGTGCATCGTGGACATCGACACTGGACGCGGCCCCGCCCTGCAACCCTCCTGCATGGTGGAGGTGAGTGAGGGCATGGTGGTGGACACCACCTCGGAACAAACCCGCAAGGCCCAAGACGGGGTGCTGGAGTTTCTGCTGCTGAACCACCCTCTCGACTGCCCGGTGTGCGATAAGGGCGGCGAGTGTCCCCTCCAAGACCAAACAATGGCTTACGGTCCCGGTGAGAGCCGGTTCATCGAGGAGAAGCGCCACTTCGAGAAGCCCATCCCAGTCAACGATTTGGTGTATCTCGACCGCGAGCGCTGCATCCTGTGCGACCGCTGCACCCGGTTTGCCGACGAGGTAGCGGGCGATCCGCTCATCACCTTCCAAGACCGGGGCGACCAAACCCAGGTGAACACCTTCCCCGACCTGCCCTTCTCCTCCTATTTCAGCGGCAACACCGTGCAGATTTGCCCGGTGGGGGCGCTCACCGCGGTGCCCTATCGGTTCAAGGCCCGCCCGTGGGATCTCACCGAGGTGGAGTCCACCTATCCCAATCCGATGGGCGACCGGGTGGTGGTGCAGGCCTCCCGCGATCAGGTGCTGCGCTATCAGGGGGTGGACAGCGACGCGGTGAACTGGGGCTGGCTCACCGACAAAGACCGATTCGCGTTTGAGGCCACCGCCAGCGAACTGCGGCTGCACACCCCGCTGGTGCGGGGCACGCCGCTGGGCCGACTCGACCCCGGCGGTTCTGAGTTGGTGGAAACCTCTTGGGGCCAAGCCCTCAGCATGGCAGCCGACGCCATCAAGGCCGCCGCGGCCGACAAGGGACCCCAGTCGGTGGCGGTGTTGGGCGGGGCCCGGCTGACCAACGAAGACCAGTACGCCTGGGCGCGGCTGGCCAAAGGAGTCATCGGCACCGACCACATCGACGCCCAGCTCGACGACGGCCTGCCCGCCGAAGGCGTGCTCGGCCTGCCTCGGGCCACCATCAACCGGGCCTGCACCCCCGGCGGCACCGTCATTTTGATGGCGCCCGACCCCAAAGAGGAGCAGGGCACCCTGTACCTGCGGCTCCGCCACGCCATCGTCAACGACGGCGTGCAGCTCATCGAGCTCACCCCCCGGGCCACCGGGCTGAGCCATCTGGCCGCATTCCGACTGCACCATCGCCCCGGCGAGGCCGCCGCCGTGGCCGCAGCCTTGATGGGCGGCGACATCGAGGCTGGACCCGACGGCGACATCGGTGGTGCTTCCGTTTCCGCCGTGGCCGCCGCCGCGGCGGCTATCGCCGACCGGGCCGAACAGCCCCTTACCGTGGTGTTGGGTCGGCCCTCGCTGGCCGAGCCGGCCGACTTCACCATGGACGCCGTTGCCGAGATGGTTCGGTTTGCCAATCTGCTGAGCGCGGGCGGACGCCCGGGTATCGCCTTTTTGCCCGCGCTGCACCGGGGCAACGTGCTGGGAGCGCTCGACATGGGCTTGGCGCCCGGGCTGCTGCCGGGACGAATCACCCTGGCCGACGGCGGACCGGCGCTGGCCGAGGCGTGGGGCTTGGTGCCCTCCAACCCCGGAGCCGACGCCCGCGGCATCCTGCAAGCCGCCGCAAACGGCCAAATCGATGTGCTGATCCTGCTGGGCGCCGATCCGCTGGGCGATTTCCCCCATCGAGAGTTGGCCGATGAAGCCCTCAGCCGGGTGGGTACCATTGTGGCCTCCGATCTGTTCTTGAATCCGTCTACCGTCCGGGCCCACATCGTGTTCCCCGCCGCCGGTTTCGCCGAGCGGCGGGGCACTCACACCAACCTGGAGGGGCGGATCACGGGCCAGCGCCAGATCGTCACCCCGCCAGGCACTGCCCGGGCCGATTGGGCCATCGCCACCGAGTTGGCCCGCCAACTGGGCGCCGATTTCGGCTTCGGTGCCCCCGAGGACGTGTGGGACGAGATCACCCGGGTGGCCCCGTCGCACCGGAACCTGTCCATGGAGGCCATCGACGCATCCGACGACGGGGTGGTGGCAGCCGACAGCTCCATCGCCTTCACCCCGCCCGAACACGCCACGCCGGTGCCCCATGTGGATGCATATTCCCTGCGGCTGGTGTCGGCGCGGCGCATGTACGACCGGGGCACGCTGGTCCAACACGCTTCCTCATTGTCTGGGTTGGCCCCCACCGCCGTCTTGGCCGTGAACCCCTACGATTTTGATCGCGTCGGCGTTGAACCGGGTGCCGATGTGCAGGTGATCTCCAACGCGGGCGAGATGGACATGCCGGTGGTGGCCGACCCCGGCGTGCCCCGCGGCACCGCGGCCTTCGGCTACAACTACCCCGATCTGGATGTGCGGGATCTCGTCGATCCCGATGCCATGGTCACCGACTTGAGGATCCAAACCCGATGATGGCCGGCCTGTCGGTACTCGGTGTCGAAGAGCCGTTCTACGACCCGCTATATCACTCCGAAGTCGGCTTGGCCGAGGTGCTAATCACCCTGCTCAAAGTGGGGGTGGCCTTCGCCGTCCTGCTGGTGGCCGTCATGTTGATGATCTGGTTCGAGCGCAAGCTCATCAGCGACATGCAGAACCGCATCGGCCCCAATCTGGCCGGCCCGTTCGGCATCTTCCAGACGCTGGCCGACGGCATCAAACTGTTCTTCAAAGAAGACCTCATCCCCGAGCAGTCCGACCGGTTGGTCTTCAAGCTGGCCCCTTACCTGTCTCTGGTGCCCGCCTTCTTGGTGTTCGCCGTGGTCCCCGTAGGGGGCGACTTCAGCGGCGGCGACGGCCGGATTTCACTTTTCGGCCACGAGACCTTCCTGCAAGTATCCGACCCGCCGGTGGGGATCCTGCTGGTGCTGGCCATGTCGTCGGTGGCCGTTTACGGAGTGATGCTGGCCGGCTGGTCGTCGGGCTCCAAGTACCCGCTGCTGGCGTCGGTGCGGGCCTCGGCCCAGATGGTGTCGTATGAGGCCGCCCTGGGCCTGTCGCTGGCCGCAGTGCTGCTGAAGTCGGGCAGCTTGTCCACCCACGAGATTGTGGCCGAGCAGTCGGTGTGGAACTGGAACCTGTGGGTCACCTGGGTGGTGCCCATGGTGATCTTCTTAATCGCGGCCACCGCCGAGCTGAACCGGCCGCCATTCGATTTGGTGGAGGCCGAGCAGGAACTGGTGGGTGGCTTCCACACCGAATACAGCTCCATCCGGTTCGCCTTGTTCTATTTGGCCGAGTTCATGAATACCATCACCATGTCGGCCATCGTGGTGACGCTGTTCCTGGGCGGTCCCAACGGCCCCGACTTCACCACGGTGGGCTGGCTGTCGGGCCTGCTGTGGTTCTTCATCAAGCTGATGCTGTTTCTGTTCGCCTTCGTGTGGCTGCGGGCCACCCTGCCCCGCTTCCGCTACGACCAGCTCATGGACTTGGGCTGGAAGCTGCTCATCCCCCTGTCGCTGGGCTGGCTGCTGGTGCTGGCCTCCTATGACGTGGCTGGCGACCGAGGCTGGAACCGGGGCGCGGCGGTGATCGTTTCGCTTGCCATCATGGCGGCGCTGGCCGGGCTACTGAGCCTGGCTTTGCGGACCGCCCGTCAACGACGAGAACTCGACCCCCACGGAGGTTTCGCGTGAGCCGTCGCATCATCGCCGAGCCTGAATGGGTGTCATTTCTGGGTGGGGGTCGATAAATGGGATACCTCCAGGGATTTGCGGTCACGCTGCGCAAGCTGCTCAAGGGCACCGAAACGGGCCGGGTGGTCACCACTCAGTACCCCGATGAGAAGCGCGCCAAGCCTGAGCGTTTCCACGGTCGTCATGTGCTCAACCGCTACGAGGACGGCATGGAGAAGTGCATCGGGTGCGAGCTGTGCGCCGGCGTGTGCCCGGCCCGCTGCATCTACGTGCGGGGGGCAGACAACCCGCCCGACGATCCGGTTTCGCCCGGCGAGCGCTTCGGCTACGTCTACGAGATCAACTATCTGCGTTGCATTCACTGCGACCTGTGCGTGGAGGCCTGCCCTACCGAGGCCATCACCGAGTCGAAGCTGTTCGAGTTCTCGTTCACCAACCGATCCGACGCCATCTACACCAAAGACGAGCTGGTGGTGGGCGACGACGGCCGGCCCCAGCAGCTTCCCTGGGAACACTGGGAACCCGGCGACGACGAGCACACCTCGGCGTGGGTGCGGGCCACTTCGCCATCGGGTCAGGCCGCCTACGAGGGCCAGGTGGCCTGGTCGGGCGAGCTGGGCTATGGCATCCGCTCACCGGAGCGGGGCCAGTCGGAGGATGCTTCTGCCGATAGCGCCGACGAAGAAGACGCTGACGAACATGACACTGGCGACCACGGAGGCCACCACTGATGGAGACCGCGGTCTTCATAGTGTGCGCGGCCATCGTGCTGGCCGGGGCGCTGGGCGTGGTGCTGTCCCGCAACCCGGTTCACGCTGCGTTGAGCCTGGTGGGGACCCTGTTCGGCATGGCCGTGCTTTTCTTGAACCTGGAAGCCCACTTCCTAGCCGCGGTGCAGATCATCGTCTACGCCGGCGCCATCGTGGTGCTCTTCTTGTTCGTGATAATGCTGTTGGGTGTCGACCGGCTGGAAGATCTGTCGGTTGAGCCCATCACCGGCCAGCGCACCTTGGCCATCCTGGTTGGCCTGGGCACCTTCGTGTTGGCGGTGGCGTTTCTCCTGAGCAGCTCTATCGGCCCGTCCGGCCCCCAGATCCTGACGCTGGACATCACCGACCAATCCACATACTCCAACCTGCGCCAGATCGCCGACGTCTTGTTTACCGACTACGTGTACGCCTTTGAGGCCACCGCGGCCCTGCTCACCATCTCGGTGGTGGGCGCGGTGGTCATGTCCCGCCGCATAGCCCGCGCCGACCAAGCCCAGGAAGCTGCAGAGGACGACTGATGGTCACTGCTTCCTGGTATCTGATTCTGGCCGCGGGGCTATTCACCATCGGGGCGGTGGGCCTGCTGGTGCGGCGCAACCCGCTGATCATGTTCATGTGCGTGGAGCTGATGCTCAACGCCGTCAACCTCACCTTCATCACCTTTGGACGGGAGCTCAACGACATCGGCGGGCAAGTGTCGGTGTTCTTCGTGCTGGTGGTGGCGGCTGCTGAGGTGGTGGTGGGCTTGGCCATCGTGGTGGCCATCAACCGCCGCCGTCCCCAGGCCACCGCCGACGACCTATCGGCGTTGAGGGGATAGCGCCGTCATGAGCACGCTCGTCGATCTCGTCTGGCTGATCCCCGCCTTCCCGCTGGTTGGGGTCTTGTTCCTGATGGCCATGGGCCGCCGCTTGGGCGAACCCCGAGCCGGCTGGCTGGCCACCGCCATGATGGGCGGGTCGTTCGCGGCCACCTTGCTGGTGTTCATCGGGCTCATCGGCCACGAAGGCGACGAGCGGGAGACGGTGGTCACCCTGTTCGAGTGGGTGCCCGCCGGGAAGCTGGCGGTGGACATCGGCTTTCTGGCCGACCCGTTGTCGATCACCATGGCCCTATTCGTGACTGGGGTGGGGGCCCTCATCCACCTCTACTCCATCGGCTACATGCACGGCGACGAGAGCTTCTCCAAGTTCTTCATCTACCTCAACCTGTTCGCCTTCTCCATGCTCATGCTGGTGCTGGGCGACAACCTGCTGCTCACCTTCCTGGGCTGGGAGGGAGTGGGGGCCTGCTCCTACCTGCTGATCTCGTTCTGGTTCACCGACGAGGCCAACGCTTCGGCCGGCAAGA
>JAPPKI010000452.1 GCA_028820035.1 bacterium
GTCGCAGACGGCCTTCGACCGTCTTCAGGCTGAGTTCGAACAGCTCACCACGGTCGGACGGGTGGAGATCGCCCGCAAGATCGAAGCGGCCCGAGAATTGGGCGATCTGAGCGAGAACGGCGACTACCACGCGGCCAAAGACGAGCAGGGCAAGATGGAGACCCGCATCGCCCAGGTGGGCGCAATGTTGAGGAACTGCCGAATCGTCGAGGCCGGCGATGGGACCACGGTTGCGGTGGGCTCGGTGGTGACAGTGGCCCACGACGGCGACCCCGACGATGTCGAGACCTACTTGGTGGGCTCGATCGAAGAGCGCCACGACGGACTCGACGTGATCTCCCCGGCATCCCCAATGGGGTCGGCCATCATCGGGGCAGCTGTGGGCGACACCGTGCCCTATGAGAGCCCCGCGGGGGGCACGCTGACAGTGCAAATCGTGTCCCTTGAGCAGTAGCGGCCCTAGTAGCCGTGGCGCCGCGTTCCGCCGGGGATTAGCCAGGGTGGTCTTCTTTGAGCAGTAGCGGCGCACCGATTGGCCCCAACCTGCCGCCGGGTGAGTTCGTCGACCTCCCCGAGCGGGGGCGGCTGTTCGTCCGCCGGGCCGCCGGGCCGCCGGGATCGCCCACCGTCATGCTGCTGCACGGCTGGACGGTGACAGCCGACCTGAACTGGTACCCGGCCTTCCAGCCCATTTCACAGCGGGCCTCCGTGGTGGCGTTCGACCACCGGGGCCACGGCGAGGGCCTCCCCACCCGGCGTTTCAGGTTCGCCGACTGCGCCTCCGACGTTCTGGCCGTGGCCGACGCTGTGGGCATCGACCGCTTCGTGTGCGTGGGCTACTCCATGGGCGGCGCCATCGCGCAACTGGCCGCTCGATCTGCTCCCGACCGGATCACCGGGCTGGTGCTGGGCGCCACCTCCACCAGTTTCCGAGGCCGGGGATTGCGGGCCATCCGCTTCTCGCTGCTTCCGGTGGTGGCCGCCGCCTCCCGTCTGGCTCCCGTGAAGCTGCGGTACTGGGGCTGGGAGCAGACCGTGTTCAACGTCATCGGCAGCAACATCAGCCGATGGGCCCAGACCGAGGTGCTCAAGGGCGACCCCCAAGCGATGCTGGATGCCGGCACCGAGCTGTTCAACTTCGATTCCTCGGACTGGATCGCCGAGCTGCCCATGCCCATCGCCCAAGTCCGCACCCTGGGCGACAACGTGGTGCCCGACTACCTCCAACAAGAGCTGGGCGACGCCGTGTCCGACCTCGGCGTCTTCTCCTATCGGGGCGGGCACGCGTCGGTGGTCACCGACTTCGACAGCTTCTGGGACTGCCTGAGCAAGGCGCTGGACTCCGTGGGCGTGCCGGCCTGCCCAGACTCTGGGAGCACTGTTGCCCCCGATCCATCGTCTTCTGAGGCCAGCCGATAGCCTCAGATCTATCCCGTTGGCCGCGAGAAACCGGAGCGCACATGGGCCGAACCCTCAGTGAAAAGGTCTGGGACCGACACGTCGTTCACCAAGCCGACGGCGAGCCCGACCTGCTGTTCATCGACCTGCACCTCATCCACGAGGTGACCTCGCCGCAGGCCTTCGAC
The DNA here is from genome assembly GCA_028820035.1 of bacterium. Taxonomy (GTDB): domain Bacteria; phylum Actinomycetota; class Acidimicrobiia; order Acidimicrobiales; family Bin134; genus Poriferisocius. The sequence continues at coordinate 1,587 of JAPPKI010000452.1, forward strand.
GGCCTCCGCATGAACGGTCGGACGGTGCGGCGGCCCGATCTCACGGTGGCCACCGAAGACCACAACGTCCCCACCGACAACATCGCCTGGCCCATTGCCGACCCCATCTCCCGCCAGCAGGTGGAGACGCTGCGGACCAACTGCGAAGAGTTCGGCATCACCCTGTACCCCATGGGCAGCCCCGGCCAGGGCATCGTGCACGTGATCGGCCCGGAGATGGGCCTTACCCAGCCGGGAATGACCATCGTGTGCGGCGACAGCCACACCTCCACCCACGGGGCGTTCGGTGCGCTGGCCTTCGGCATCGGCACCAGCGAGGTGGAGCACGTGCTGGCCACCCAGACCCTCCCCCAGCAGCGCCCCGGCACCATGTCGGTGACGGTGGACGGCACCCTGCCGATGAGCTGCACCGCCAAGGACGTGATCTTGGCCATCATCGGGCGCATCGGCACCGGAGGGGGTATCGGCTCGGTGATCGAGTACCGGGGACCGGTCATCCGGTCGCTGTCGATGGAGGGGCGCATGACAGTGTGCAATATGTCCATCGAGGCCGGAGCCCGAGCCGGATTGATCGCCCCCGACGACACCACCTTCGAATATCTCCAGGGGCGGCCCAGCGCGCCGACTGGGTCGGCGTGGGAAACCGCGCTGGAGGATTGGCGGAGTTTGTCGACCGACGATGACGCCGCCTTCGACAAGGAAGTAGTGATCGACGGGTCGGAACTGGTGCCCCACGTGTCGTGGGGCACGAACCCGGCTCAAGTGGCGCCCATCGACGGCACCGTGCCCCATCCCGACAGCTTCGCCGAGAGCAGCGGGAGGGAGTCGGCCGCCCGAGCGCTCGACTACATGGGCCTTGAGCCCGGCACCCCGCTCAAGGAGGTCCCGGTGGACACGGTGTTCATCGGCTCCTGCACCAACAGCCGCATAGAAGACCTGCGCATTGCCGCCGCGGTGGTCGAGGGCCGCCGGGTGCGTCCCGGTGTCCGCACTTTCGTGGTCCCCGGATCGGGCGCGGTCAAGGCCCAAGCCGAGTCTGAGGGCCTGCACGAGGTGTTCAGGGCCGCCGGTTTCGACTGGCGGGAGCCGGGCTGTTCGATGTGTCTGGCCATGAACCCAGACAAGCTGGCCCCCGGTGAGCGCTGCGCCAGCACCTCCAACCGGAACTTCGAGGGCCGCCAGGGCAAGGGAGGCCGCACCCACTTGGTGTCCCCCGCCGTGGCCGCAGCCACCGCAGTGGCCGGCACCTTCGCCACCCCCGGAGACCTGTCATGAAGCCAGTTCGAACGATTACTGCCACGACGCTGCCGCTGGACCGAAGCGATGTGGACACCGATCAGATCATCCCCAGCGACTGGCTCAAGCGGGTGGAGCGCACCGGCTTCGAGCAGGGCCTGTTCTCAGAGTGGCGCGAAGTCCCCGATTTCGTGCTCAACGACCCCCGCTTCGCCGATGCCCGCATCCTGGTGGCCGGACCCAACTTCGGCACCGGCTCTTCCCGGGAGCACGCGGTGTGGGCCATCCAGCAGTACGGCTTCGAGGCGGTCATCTCCCCCCGCTTCGGCGACATATTCCGCAACAACGCCACCAAGATCGGCCTGGTGCCGGTGCAGGTGAGCGAAGACGTGGGCCGCACCCTGCTCAACGCAGTGGCTGATGATTCCTCCATCGAGATCACCATTGATGTGGAGGAGCTCACGGTATTGTGCGCGGCGGCTGGCGTGAAGGTCGATTTCCCCCTCGACCGCGCCGTCCAACACCGCCTGCTGAACGGCCTCGATGACATCAGCCTCACCTTGGCCCACTCCGACGCCATCGACTCATTCGAGACGAGCCGCCCGAACTGGATGCCGTCGCTGGCGTAGATTGCTCCTATAGGACTATTTGTACGAGACATCGGGAACCAACCTGCGACTGCGCAGCGTCTTACTTACATGCTGAAGTTCCCAAAGGCCGCACTTGTACTGGTCATCCTGCTGGCTGCACTGGCATTGCTGGCCGCAGCCTGCTCGTCTGACTCTGCTGATACGCCAGGAATCACCGGTGGATCCTTTGGGGACGCCGGTGGGGAGACTCCTGGTAGCGGCGCCAGTGAGCCAAGTGGCACATCGGAGCCAACCGTGGTGCTAGACGACATCGAGCTGTTGTCGGCACTGCGGAGCTTCGGCGATTGCGCCACGCTGCTCGACTACCTGCGGACCGAAACTGTAAGCCGAGTCGGTCCCTACGGCCTCGATGACGGCCCCCGCTTCGGCATTCCCGAGCCGTTCATGGTGGAAGAGATGGCGGAATCGGCGATGGCCGCTGACGATTCGTCAGCCGCAGCTCCTGGAGCCGCGCCAGCTGGCGACGGCGGCGATTTCTCCAGCACCAACGTACAGGTGGCCGGAGTGGACGAGCCCGACATCATAAAGACCGATGGGAACCGCATCCTGGCCGTGGCCCAGGGGCGGCTGCACTATGTGGACGTCTCCGGCGACCAGCCCCGATACCTCGGCAGCGTCGATCTGGTGGGGGAATCGGGCTCGGGCTGGGGCCAGGAGATCTTCATCCGGGGCGATAGGGCCATGGTGTTCTCCACCAGCTACGCCGATTGGCTGGAGCCGGTGGCAGCCCGCGACATCGAAGGCGACCATGTCATCGCCGAAGACGTCATGTTCGGTGGCAGCCCGGTGTCGTTGATCCAAGAGGTGGATCTGTCGAATCCGGCATCCATGGAGGTGGTATCGGAGCTGCGAGTGGAGGGCAACTACCTCAGCGCCCGCTCGGTGGGCGACGTGGTGTGGATGTCGATGTCGAGCTACCCGGCGCAATTCCAGTTCGTGTACCCCAGCGGCCCGGCCGCAGAGGAAGCCGCCGAAGCAGCCAACAAGCAGATCGCGGCCACCGCCAATCTGGGCGCCTGGCTGCCGGCCTACCGCTTCGACGGGCCAGGCGGCACCCGGGCCGGCCTGCTGCCCGAGTGCGATCAGCTCTACACCCCCGCTGAGTTCGACGGATTCACCGTGTTGTCGGTGCTGAGCTTCAACCTGAACGAGCCGCTGGGCACCGGCGACGCCGCCTCGGTGCTGGCCGACGGCCACACCCTCTACGGCTCCGGCCAGTCGCTGTATCTGGCCTCCAGCACCCCTGTGTGGGCCGAGCCTGTGGTCGACGGAGACTCGGTGAGCATTTCGGCGCCGACGGAGTGGACCACCGTCGTCCACAAATTCTCGGTGTCGCCCGATGGCCCGGCCCGTTATGAGGCCACCGGCGAGGTGGAGGGCCACCTGCTCAACCAGTTCTCCATGGACGAGCACAACGGCTACTTCCGGGTGGCCACCACCATTGGCGAGCCGTGGGACACCGAGACCTCCGAGAGCCAGGTGGTGGTGCTAGAGCAGCAGGGCCGACGGCTCACCGAAGTGGGCAAGGTTGACAACCTGGGCCGGGGTGAGCGCATCTTCTCGGTTCGCTTCGCGGGCGACATCGGCTATGTGGTGACCTTCCGCCAGGTTGATCCCCTCTATGTGATCGATTTGGCCGATCCCACCGCGCCGTCGGTGGCCGGCGAGCTAAAGATCCCCGGCTTCTCCACCTACCTGCACCCCATAGGCGATGGCCTCCTCATCGGCGTGGGCCAAGACGCCGACGACACCGGCCGCACCCGTGGCACCAAGGTGTCGCTGTTCGACGTGAGCAACCCGGCCAATCCAACCGAGCTCGACGTGATTGTGTTCCCCGACGCCCACAGCGAAGCCGAATGGGACCACCGGGCCTTTCTCTACTGGGCCCCCGAGGAAATGGTGGCCATCCCCCTCACCAAATACGACTACGAAGGCGACGACGATTTCTTCGGCGCAGTGGCCATACGGGTGAACCGCGACGGGGTGGCCGAGCTTGGCCGGGTGTCACACCGCGAGCAGCAGATCGTGTTCGAAGGCTGCCGCCCAGTGGACGACTCCGCCGTGGCCCGGGCTTTCGGCGGTGGCGAGAGCATCGCCCGCATCTGTCCCCTTGACGCTCCCGAGCGCTACGGCAACCAGGGATGCGAGCCCATCAAGCCCGAATGGGCAAGAGAGGATTTCCCCTCACTCGACATCGCCGACGACGAGAAGCTCATCATCTGCTGGATCTGGACCCCACCCATCCAACGCCTCCTCGTCATCGCCGACACCCTATGGACCATGTCCGAACAAGCCCTCCAAGCCAACGATCTCAGATCATTCGAATACGAGACGCAGTTCACCCTCTCCTCAAACTGAGGGATCAGCCCAACCCGGCGCATGCTCGATTAAGCGCACTCACGATGGCCCGCATAGAGGCAGTAGTGATGTCGGTGTGGATGCCGCAGCCCCACAGCTCGCGCCCATCCACCAGCAACTCGATATAAGCCACCGCCTCGGCGTCGGTCCCGCCACCCCGGGCGTGCTCGTGGTAGTCCACCACCTTGACCGGGGTATCGATGATCTCGTTCAACCCGCTCACGAAGGCATCCAGGGAGCCCGCCCCTTCGCCATGCACCACCACCTGGTCTTCCCCGGCGGTCAGCCGGGCGGTGACCACGGTGCGGTCGGCCCCCCGGGCGTTCTGGGCCGACTCATAGCCGTTCAGCCGGTAGGGCTCGTCCAAACCGAGGTACTCGGTGGCGAATTCGCTGTGGATCTGGTCGGCGGTGATCTCCTCACCGGTTTCCTCGGCGATCTGCTGGATGACCCGGCTGAACTCGATCTGCATCCGCCGGGGCAGATCGAGTTGAACTTCGGTCTGAAGCAGGTACGACACCCCGCCCTTGCCCGACTGGCTGTTCACCCGCACCACGTCTTGGTAGGTGCGGCCCACGTCTTTGGGGTCGATGGGGATGTAGGGGACCTCGAACAGGGTCTGGCCGGTCTCCTCCATGGCCTCGAACCCCTTCTTGATGGCGTCCTGGTGCGATCCGGAGAAGGCGGTGTACACCAGATCGCCCACATAGGGGTGGCGGGG
>JAPPKI010000137.1:0-6181 GCA_028820035.1 bacterium
ACGGCGGCAACCTGGTGATGACCGGCTCCGAACAGGAGGCAATCGGCATCCGCGTATTCGACATCATCTCCACCACCGGAGACTTCGCCGATACCTATCCCAGCTTGTTGACGGGCTTCTTGCAGGTGACCGAGGACGCAAACCGGGCGTACAACGACAACCGGGATCCGTTCATCGACACCATCGCGGGAGCTGCGGGCATGGAACGGGCACCGACGATCGCACTCTTGGACGCCTTCTCGTTCCCCGAGAAGGACGTGCAGTTGTCGGAGGCCTGGCTCGGCGGGACCGTCCAGCAGGTGATGAAGGACCAGATGGACTTCTTCGTCGCCCAGGGCGAGATCGCCTCGGCGCTGCCCAGCTACGACAGCTTCGTCGACACCAGCTTCCTCGAAGCCGTCAACTGAGCACTGGCAGCGGGGGCGGGTCTGATCCCCTCCAAGCCCGCCCCCGCTGATGGCCCACCGCGGAGCAGCTAAGTTGCTTCTGGGTTGATTTCCCAAGCCGAAAGCGGGCGCTATGGATTCGTTTGTTGAGGGTTTGGCCGACGTATACGACGGCTTCACCTATGTGATCGCCCGAGGCGCGTACTGGATCTCGGTGGCTCTGCTGGCCGCGGCTGCCTTGGCAGTCGTTGCCATGCTCGTCGATCTTGTTCTGACGCCGGCCCGCCGGTTTAAGGGGGCCGACCGTGCTGCACAGCCTCGTGATGGCATAATTCTCATCGGCCAGATCATGGCAGGGATCGCCCTACTCGGCGGGCTGGTGTTTTTAGTTCGCGATACAGCCGCTCACTGCGTCATCCACGAGGCCGACTCCGAAGTCGAATTGGAGGTCGACTTCGACAGGCTCAGTGAAGACGACCTAGAGGGGCTCGTAGGGGCCGGCTCCCAGGTTGACTCCGATGTCGTCCGCGAGTATTTCTGCACCGAGGTCGTCGCGGGCCTCACCTCGGAGGGTCTCAAGGGGATTCTCGACCCCAAGGACATCGAAGACATCTCCAATGAGGTTCTCGAAGGCAGCTGGGAGGGTACCTGGATTCCCATCAATCCAGATGTCTGGCAGGAGATAACCGCTTTGGCTGGCGGCGCGGCGTTGATGGCCATTCTGGTGATGTACCGGCGCGCCGACGAGGAGAGGCAGGCTGCCATGGCCTGGTATGTGTGGCTTGCCTTTGCCGCCAGCAGCGCAATTGCGGTGGGGCTGGCCTGGGTGCAGAAAGAGGATTCCGCTATCCCGTACATGGGACTGCTGCTCGGGGCGTTCGTGATAGCTCGGGCATGGTTTACGCTGGCCCGGCCCGAAGTGCGCTTCGATCCGTCCAAGGCGGAGGTCGCCCGGGAGTCCAGAACCGAGAGCCCTCTGGTTGTAGAGAATCTCGGCATGGTGTATGAGCTGCCCGACGGGGGCAGCGTTGAAGCGCTCAAGGATGTCACGTTCACCCTTGAGCCGGGCCGGTTGCTCACCCTGTTGGGGCCGTCGGGATGCGGCAAGACCACGTTGTTGAACATCATTGCTGGCTTCTTGGCCCCCACGTCCGGCGACGTCAAGCTGGGCAGCGACCCGATCACCGGCCCCGGCCAAGATCGGGGCATGGTGTTCCAGCAGGGGGCGCTGTTCGAGTGGCTGAGCGTCAACGACAACGTTGGCTTTGGTGCTCGCATGAACGGGCGGTCCCGGCCGGCCTCACGCGAGGCAGTGCAAGATTTGCTTCAGATCGTCGGCCTACAGGATTTCGGCGACAAGGCAGTGTATGAGCTCTCCGGCGGCATGCAGCAGCGGGTGGCATTGGCCCGGTGTCTGGCCAATGACCCCAAGATCATCTTGATGGACGAGCCTCTGGGCGCCCTGGACGCACTCACCCGGGAGAAGATGCAGAGCCTGGTGCTCAACCTGTGGAACGAGACGGGCAAGACCATCGTGCTGGTAACCCACAGCGTGGAAGAGGCGCTGTATTTGGGTGACCAGCTCTTTGTAATGGCGCCGCGGCCCGGCCGCATCGAGCGGACCTACAACCTCCCCTTCGCCCAGCAGGCGCTGACTGCCGATGCTCGGGAGCTGAAGACGTCCCCTGAGTTCATCGAGACCCGAGAGGAGATCCTCACGATGATCTGGGAGATGGAAGAACAGATCATGGGCGCGGGAGGGGGTGTCTGATGGTAGAGGGACCGGGCGGACACGCCGTGAAAGAGAACATCGAACAGCAGAACCGCACCGCGAACTGGCCCTTCAACTGGCTTTTCCGCCGCCAAACCGGCCAGAGCACCCGCAAGACGGTGACCTTCGGCGACGCGGCCGAGGTGAGCGGTGCACTGCGGTGGACCATCTTCAGCCTGATCGTGATCCTGGCCCTGTGGTTCATATCCACCCGGGTGTGGGGGCTGCCCCAGGCCTGGTACGACTACGCCGACGACGTGCGGGCCGGGCTCGAAGAGAACGAAGCCTATGACCAGCACCTCCTGCTGAGCGACTGCGACCGGGCGGCCGACAACCCCGAAGACTTCCCCGGCCTGCCGGCCTGCTCCTACACGCAGTGGCTCAGCGAGAGGGTGCTTCCGAGTCCGGGCCAAGTATGGGACGCCACCTGGGACTTCGCCCGCAACGGCTACAGCGGATTCACCCTGTGGCAGCACCTGTGGCAGAGCTTCAGTCGCTTGGCCAAGGGCTTGTTCTGGGGGGTGGCCATCGGTGTGCCCATCGGCCTGGCCATGGGCCTCTCCAACCGCTGGCGGGGCATCTTCGACCCCATCGTGGAGCTGCTGCGGCCCATCCCGCCGCTGGCGTTGATCCCGCTGTTCATCGTGTGGTTCGGCATCGGCGAGGAAGGCAAGGTCAACCTGCTGTTGTTCGCGGCCATCTGGATCATGGTGATCGCGGCCCGATCCGGCGTGCTGGCGGTGAACACGACCAAGGTCCATGCCGCCTACTCGCTGGGCGCATCCAAGGCACAGGTCCTGCGCCACGTGATCCTGCCCAACGCACTGCCGGAGATCTTCACCGGTCTACGCGTCGCGATCGGCGTGTGCTGGGGGACGCTGGTGGCCGCCGAGCTGCTCGGAGCCAGCTCCGGCCTCGGCTTCACCATCTTCAAGGCTCGCCAGTTCTTCCTGCTCGACCTGATGCTCTCCGCGGTGATCCTCATCAGCATCCTGGGAGTGACCATGGACGTGGCCATGCGCATGGCCGAGAAGCGGCTCATCCCCTGGCGAGGCAAGGGTTGACCAAACTCGAGCCAGCCGCGGGCCACGTCCCCATCACCGAGTCGTGGCGCCAGCGGGCGCGCGCCTCGAAGCAGCGGGTGGTGTTGGCCGACGGAGGCGACGAGCGAGCGCGGACCGCGGCCCGGTATCTGGAAGGGGAGGGTCTGGCCGATCCCGTGATCCTCGACGACCCGGCCGGCTCCTGCTCGCCAGCGGTGCAGGAGCAGATTGCGAACTCGCCGAAGCCCGACAAGATCGACTTGGGAGACCCACTCCACGTTGCCGCCCTCATGGTGGCTTCCGGCGAGGCCGATGCCTGTGTGGGGGGCGCGAGCCGGCCGACGCCAGATGTGGTGAGGGCCGCCCTGAACTGCATCGGCTTGGCATCGGGCGTCGAAACCATCAGCAGTTGTTTCCTCTTCGTGCTGCCCGACGGGACCCCGATCACCTATGGCGATTGCGGAGTGGTCCCCGATCCCAGCCCCGACCAGCTGGCCTCCATTGCCATCTCGACGGCCACCACCCACGAGCAGCTGGCGGGGGAGAGGGCCCGCGTGGCCATGCTGTCGTACTCCACCAAAGGGAGTGCCAACGGCTCGCGGGTGGAGCGGGTGCGGTCGGCCACTGAAATAGTGCGCCAGCGGATGCCGTCGCTGGCCGTCGACGGGGAGATGCAGTTCGATGCCGCCTGGGACCGCCAGGTGGCCGCGGCCAAGGCCCCCGGCTCGGAGGTGGCCGGTCGGGCCAACGTGTTCGTGTTTCCCGATCTCGACTCGGGAAACATCGCTTACAAGATCACCGAGCGCCTCGCCGGGGCTCGGGCCTATGGACCGCTGCTTCAGGGAACTGCTCGGGTGATCCACGACCTGTCGCGGGGTTGCAGCGCGGACGACATCGCCACGGTGGCCGTGATAGCGGCTTGCCAGGCTGCGAAGGGTTGTCCCTGATGTCATTGGGCTCTAACAAATTCGCTATAGCTGCTAACTTGCCTGCCATCCACCCCTGGGAATCGGGAGCGGGTAGGGAAGGACGGGGGATATGACTCAACGCAAGGGAACTAAGTCTCCGGAGCGGCTGCCGCTGGACAGCGCCAAGGTGATCGCCACCGCGGCGAGAATCGCCGACAGCGAAGGGCTCGACCGGCTGACCCTTACCCGGGTTGCCAATGAGCTCGGCGTGCGCCAGCCGGCTCTGTATCGCCACGTCGGCGGATACGACGACCTCCTCCGCAGTCTCAGTCTGCGGGGACGGGAGATTCTGGCCCAGCGGCTGGCCGACGCCGCAGTGGGCCTCTCGGGCGACGATTCGGTGGCGGCGGTGGGACATGCCTGGCGGCAGGTGGTTCGGGACCATCCCGGTATCTACGCGGCCACCGATCGCTACCCGTGTGCCGGCGACGAGGAGTTGGAGGCGGCGGTGGAGTGGGTGCTGGCCGTATTGGGCCAAACCCTGCGAGGCTACGACCTCACCGACGAGGACCGCGTGCATGCGGCCCGCGCCCTGCGCAGCGCTTTTCACGGTTTCAGCCATCTCGAATCAGGCGACGGCCATCCCCTGCCCCACGATCCCGAGGACACCTTCGACCACCTCGTGCAGCTGCTGTGCGCTGGAATCCAGCGACTCTCCCGCAAGCCCCAGATGAGTGCCGAGGGCGTCGGGTGACCCGACTCGGGTTTCTTCTCGACAGCGAGAGCTGCATCGGTTGCCATGCCTGCACGGTGGCCTGCAAAGCCGAGCACGACGTGCCCCTCGGGGTGAACCGAACGTGGGTCAAATACATCGAGACCGGCACGTTTCCCGATGTCAACCGGCACTTCTCGGTGATGCGCTGCAACCACTGCGACGACGCGCCGTGCATCTCCATTTGTCCTACCAATGCCCTATTCCGGGCGGACAACGGGGTGGTGGACTTCGACGACGAGAACTGCATCGGCTGCAAGGGGTGCATGAACGCCTGTCCCTACGACGCCATCTACATCAATCCGGTCACCAACACGGCCAACAAGTGCAATTTCTGCAACCACCGCATCGAGCAGGACCTTGAGCCGAGCTGCGTGGTGGTGTGCCCCACCCACGCCATCAAAGTGGCCGACCTCGACAACCCGTCCGACACCATCACCGAGCTCATCGCCCAAAGCGACACCGCAGTGCGGGCGCCGGAGCAGAACACCCGGCCCAAGGTGCACTACCGGGGGGCAGACGCGGCGTCGCTCGACCCGTTGCGCACGGCCATCGCCCCCGACGGGATGATCTGGGCCGACACCACCGCCCAGCATCCGACCGCAGTGCCGGGCGAACACGGAGTGGAGGCCCGCACCGCCTATACCACGGCCCACCAAATGACCTGGAAGGCCAAAGTGTCGAGCTATCTGGTGACCAAGGCCGTGGCCGCGGGCGTGATGATGGTGGCCGCCCTGCTGGTTCTGCTCGGCCATGGTGGAGAACAGGCGGTTGTGGGGGTGGCGCCTGCGGTGACCGCGGGGGTGTTCTTGGCGCTCACCGGCGTGCTCTTGGTGGGCGACCTGCGCCAGCCCTCCAGGTTCTACTACCTGATCACCCGGGCCAATCGCCGGTCTTGGCTGGTGAAGGGCGCGGTTGTGCTTGGGGCATTCGCCGCGGTAAGCGCCGCTTGGTTCATTGCCGGTGTGGTGGGCTCGGTGGGAGCGCTGCAAGGGCTGGCCGCGCCTGCTGCGCTATTGGGATTGGCCACCGCGGGCTACACCGCCTTCTTGTTTGCCCAGTGCGAGGGCCGCGATCTATGGCAGTCGCCCTTGGTGCTGCCCACGCTATTGGCCCAAGCGGTTGTCGCCGGGGGCGCCGGCTACGCGGTGATGGAACTGGCCGCCGACGGCCCCGACCCTGTCGCCGTGCAGTGGGTGCTGTTGGCGGGGTTGCTGGCCACCGCAGTGCTGGTGGCCGCCGAGGTCTTGGGGCGGGGAACGCCCCATGTGGAGGCGGCGGTGGCGGCCATGACCCGGGGT
>JAPPKI010000137.1:6191-6543 GCA_028820035.1 bacterium
ATACGCCCGGCAGTTCTGGCTCGGAGGGGTCGTGCTGGGACTGGCTGCGCCGGCAGTGCTGGTTGCGGTCAGCCTGGCCGCTGACGCAGGGTCTTGGCTGGCCGCAGTGGCCGGGATCAGCGCCGTGGTGGGTATGTGGTGCTACGAGGACAGTTTCGTGCGGGCGGGCCAGTCCGTGCCGCTGTCGTAGGCGGATGTCGGCTGATGACTGACTTGCACCGCTACCCCCCGCACGAGACGTGGCACGACGCCACTTCGCTCGACGCCAAGGCCTGGCCCCGCCGGGTGGAGCGCCACCACACCCTGGTGCCCACCACCTGCTTCAACTGCGAGGCGGCCTGTGGGCTGGTGT
>JAPPKI010000265.1 GCA_028820035.1 bacterium
CATCGAGGGTGTCGGCGAACGGTGTCCAACTGGCGATGATGCCGCGTGGCTCCATCGGGGCATTGGTGGCCCGCGACTGGGTGAATGTGCGGGTAAAGACATGGGCAGCCGAATCGAACACCGCGTCGAGTTCAGGCGGGTCGTTCGACGGCATCGACTGGGCCTCATTGGAGTCGCGTTCGGGGTGGACCAACTCGGTGTCGTTTTCCAGCGCGGCTAGCGCCCCGATCACAGGTTTCTGAGGCTCGATGTCCAACTCCACCAGGTCGGCCGCATCTCGAGCGGCATACGGGGTGTTGGCTACCACCACGGCCACGGGTTCGCCGACAAAGCGAACATCCCCGTCGGCCAGAGCCCGCAGCGGCGGATACGGCACTTGGTCGCCGATCAGCGCCGCGAACATTGGCCCGGCCAGCGGATTCAGCTCTGCGGCGGCCAGCACATCGACCACCCCCGGCTGCGCCTTGGCCGCCTTCGTGTCGATGCTGCGGATCACCCCGCGGGCCAAGCTGCTGCGAACGAACCGGGCATGCAGCATTCCCGGCACCCCCGTGTTGTCGATGTAGGTGCCTCGCCCTGCCGTGAGCCGCCGGTCCTCTCGGCGAAGGACGCTCTGCCCGACAAACCTTCCAGCGCTCACTGTGTCATCGAGCCAAGAAGCCGCCGTCGACCGGCAGAGTCACACCGGTTACGAAGCTGCTGGCATCACTGGCCAAAAACAGCGCAACTTCGGCGATCTCCTCGGGCTGCGAGGGGCGTTGCAATGGCACCGAGGTCTCCAGAAACTCCTTCATGAGGGGCTTTACGTCGGTTCCGGGCTCCCGCCCGAAAAACAGCGGCAGCATGGGCGTGTCCACCGGTCCCGGACAGATGATGTTGCACCGGACCTTGGGGGCCAGCGCCAGGGCCACCGACTTTCCGAACGTCACGATCGCCCCCTTGGTCAGGGAGTAGAGGGGTGAGAACGGCGAGCCCACCACACCCGACGTCGAGGCGGTGAGGATGATCGAAGCATTCCCCGACGCCTCCAACAAGGGCACGGCCCTGGCGACCGTGAAGAAGGCCGATTTCATGTTGATGGCCGCAGTCTCCTCGTAGTCGGCCTCGCTCATGTCGAGCCCGGCCGGACCGGGAATGCCGGCGTGGGCGTAGAGGACGTCGATTTTGCCGTGAGTCGAGCCAACCTCGGCCATCAGCCCTTCAATCTGAGCCACATCGCTGACATCAACGGTGAAGGCGCTCGCCGCGCCCCCCGCTCCGGCGATCAAGTCCACTGTCTCAGCGGCGGCTTCGGCGCGAAGATCGGCCACCACCACATGAGCGCCCTCGGAGGCCATGCGCCTGGCCGCGGCCCGGCCCATGCCTGAACCGGAAGCGGTTATGACCGCTACTCTTCCATCGAGCACTCCCATTGAAACCCCCGTGAGCAAGAACTCTTCCATTTACGATGATCGATTTAGCCGTCGCAGCAAGGAAAGAACGCCATGGACGCACATGACCCGCTAGACGGCCTGAAGATTATCGACTGCGATTCCCACTTCACCGAGCCGCCCGAGCTGTGGACGGCCCGTGCCCCCGCCGCCATGCACAACCGAGTGCCCGTGCAGAAGACGGTTGACGGCGTCACCGCGTGGTATCTGGACGGCGAGCTGTGGGCCAGCACCGGCGGGAACACCATCCAAACCGGGCACAAGAAGATCCTGGGCAGCCACGTGGTTCAGCCCTTCGACGTCATCGACACCAGCGCATGGGCCGTAAAGGAGCGCCTCGAGCTGTGCGATGAGATCGGGATCCATGCCCAGATCCTCTACCCCAACGGCGTCGGCTTCTCTTCCAACCACGTCTTCGCCATCGATGATCTGGCCCAACGGCGCATGGTTCTGGAGATCTACAACGACTTCTTCGTCGACGTGCAGCACGAGTCCAACGGCCGGCTGTTCCCCCAGGCCATGCTCCCGATCTGGGACATGGAGTTCACCGTGGCCGAGATGACCCGGCTGCTGGACAAGGGCATCACCGGGTTCACCCTCTCCGACAAGCCTGAGATGGTGGGCCTCCCCGAGCTGTGGGAGCCCTACTTCGCCCCCATGTGGGACCTGTTCAACCAGTCGGGAGCGGTGGCCAACTTCCACATCGGCGCCGGCATGAGCCGCGCCGAGATGGAGAGCATCCGAGGTGCCCGCTTCCAGCAGGCCCGGGTGGGCGGTGAGGCCGGATCCGATGACCTGCCCCGGCCCATTCCCGTGGCCCCCAACACCTGGTGGGGACAGTTCGACCATCAGCGTCGCCTCGCCATCCACGCCACCCAGATGTACATGAGCAATGTGCGCATCATCGTCAACCTGTGCATGAGCGACCTCTTCGATCTCTACCCCAACCTCAAGATCGTCTCAGCCGAGAGCGGCATAGGCTGGGTCCCGTTCATCCTCGAAGCCCTCGAGTACCAATACGACGAGATGGTCACCGAGGCCCACGAGCTGGCGCTCAACGCCCGCCGTCCCCGGGAATATTTCAACGACCACATCTGGGTCATGTTCTGGTTTGAAAAGTCGGCCCCAGCCAAGCTCATCGAAGACGTGGGAGTCAACAACGTGCTGGTGGAAACCGATGTTCCCCACCCGACATGCCTCTACCCATCCACCCGAGAGCACTTCGCCCAAGTGCTGGCCGGTGTCGATCCCCATGTGCGGCGTCGGGTGCTCCAGGACAACGCCGCCGAGCTCTACGGGATCGAGGTCTAAGCGCTTCCATGCAGTTCGGCATGATCATTAGCGACGTGCCGCGTGACGTAGACCCCATCGAGCAGTTCGACGGCATTCTGCGCCAAGTGGAGGCCGGGCAGCGCAATGGCCTCAGCCACTTCGTCATAGGGCAGCACTTCCTATATGGGGACCTGCGCTGGCTCCAGCCGGTTCCCCTCTTGGCCCGCCTGGCTGCCGAGATCGATGACCACGTACGGCTAGCCGCCACCGTGCTGCTGGCCCCCAAGTACCACCCCGTGATCCTGGCCGAGGAACTGGCCACCCTCGACATCGTTACCCGGGGAAGGCTGGACGTCGGCTTAGGACTGGGATACCGCAGTGAAGAGTTCGACTTGATGAATGTTCCGTTCAACAATCGTGTGAGCCTGTTCGACGAGTGCCTCGACATCATGAAGCTGTGCTGGGCCATGGAGGACTTCGACTACCACGGCCAGCATTGGCAAATTCAGGGAGCGACGCCTCATATCCAATGCGTGCAACAGCCCCATCCTCCCCTTTGGTTGGGAGCGCACTCTCGCAAAGGCGCTCGGCGTGCTGGCGCGGTGGGCGACCGCTTCATCATCCCGCCGGAGTACGAAATCCATGAGATGCGGGTCCGCTTGGGCATCATGGCCGCCGGATTCGCCGATCGGGGCAAGACGATGGGCCATCAGCCTCTTCGGCGCAACGCCTTCGTCGGTGCCACCAACGAGGAGGCAAGAGCCAGATTCGTCGAGGTCAGCAAGGAGCGCTACCTCACCTATGCCCGCAAGGAACTCGAAATATTGGACGAGGAAGCACTCATGAACAACTTCTTCGAAGAGGTGAAGAGTTCGGTGGCGGTCGGCACGGCCCAACAGGTGATCGACCACTTCGCCGAGGTGGCCCGCGAACTGCCGATAGATCCGTTCGTGGTGAAGCCCCAGTGGCCCCAGATGCACATCGATGAGGTGATCGACTACCTCGACACCATGGGTCGCGAGGTCATCCCCGCCCTGGCCGAAGTCCCACCTATGCCCATCGAGGACATCCCCGCCTCGTTGGCCCCAGTGGCCGACGAGGTGGCCGAGGCATTGGAGGCAATGTGACCGCAGCTTCGTTCGACGAGGCCATCGCCCATACACCCCTAGGAGACGGGCGATTCCGAACCGCCACTCCCCCGTCGTGGATGGCCTCGGGGCGCGTCCCGGCCGGACTGGTCGAGGCCCAGCTGTTTGCCGGCCTCGCCGCGGTAGTCGCCGATCCGCAGTATCGGCCCCTCTCGTTCACCGCCCATCTGCTGCGGGCCCCCGCCGAGGGCGACTACGAGGTGACAACCGACGTGCTTAGAACCGGGAGGACGCTGATCAGCGCGGCGGCTCGGATCGACCAAGACGGCAAGCTGATCGCCACTGCGCTGGCCAGCTTTGCCACCGATCGGCCCAGCCCCGACTTCGACGAGATGCCGATGCCCGAGGTGGAACCGCCCACCGCGGGGCGGGAGATTGACGGCTACATCCCCGAGTTCGCCTACCCCTACGGCGACAACATCGTGATGCAGGACCGCCTCGGCCCCAAGCCGTTCACCGCACCCGACGGTCCCATGGAGCGGGTGGGATGGGCCGGCTTCGCCCAGGCCCGGCCGATCGACGCCCCTGGGCTCTTGATGATCGGCGACATCGGAATGATGGGCTGGTGGGCCCGACTCGAAGACATGCACACCACCGCCACCCTCGACCACACCACCCATTTCCGGGCTGACCTCTCCAAAGTCGACGCCGACGACATGGTGCTATTGCGGTCGCGCACTGGTCTTGTGCGGGGTGGCTACCTCGACTGGGACCTCGACATCTGGGCTCCCGACGGGACGCTTCTGTGCCAATCCCGCCAATTGCTTGCCATCCTCGGATAAGGCTGCCATGACTCAGCCGAAGCCACTTCGTATCGTCGACTTCTCCACCCACATGTCGGGGCCGCTGGCCTCGCATCTGCTGGTGGAGATGGGCGCCGACGTCATCAAGGTGGAACACCCGGTTCAGGGCGACGGCAACCGGGGCAACGAGCCCAAAATCGCCGGGATCAGCGACCTGCACTTGGCCCTCAACCCCGGCACCCGCAGCATCGCGGTCAGCACCCCCTCGCCCCACTGGGCCGATGTGGTGGCCGGGGTCACTGCCTGGGCCGACGCGGTGATCGTCGGCGCCCGCCCCAAGGACGCCGTTCGCCGAGGGCTCGACTTCCACACCCTCCTCGAGGCCAACCCGCAGTTGGTTTATTGCGTGATCTCGGGCTACGGACTGGCCGGGCCGTGGGCCGAGTACAAGGCCCACGGCCAGAACATGGACGCGCTGGCCGGCCGGGTCGAGGTGGAGTGGAACGACGGCCAACCCCAAACCAGAGTCGGGTGGCGCTCGGCCGGGGTGCTGCTGGCAGGGGTTTTCGGCGCCATGGGGGTGCTGGCCGCCATCGTCAAGCGAGACCGGGGCGGCGGACCCCAGTTCGTACACACCTCCATCTGGAACACCGCACTGTGGTGGAACTGGCGAGACGTGAACACCTGGGTCAACAACGACGAGCCTTGGCACGAGTACCGCTCGTTGGGATCGCGCTATGCCATGTACGCCACCTCCGACCACCGCGCCCTGCTCATCTGCCCGCTGGAAAAGGTCGCCTGGGAGCGATTCTGCGACCTCACCGACCTGCACCAGCTCAGGGAGCGGGGAGAGTGGACCCACAGCATGGACTTCGGATACGACGACGAGTTCCCGCTGATCGCCGAGGTCATCAGCCGGCGCACCTTCGACGACTGGAACCGCCTCCTCGACGAAGCCGAGATTCCGTTCGCCCCCATACTCACCCTCGACGAGGCGTTCAGCAGCGACCACGCCGCCGTCAACCGGGTGCTCCGGGGAACCGAGCTTCCCGGAGGGCGAGTTCAAATGGCCGCTTCACCGGTGCAGCTCTCCTCAAATCCCAACGAGGCGGCCCAGCCGGACCTTTCCGACCTGCCGCCCCCTCCCGACCTGGGCGCCGACAACGCCGAGATCCTCGCCGAAATCGGATTGGACAAGCTCATCGGAGAAGACCTCTCCGGAGGCCGGGCATGACCAAGCCTCTCGACGGAATCCGGGTGCTCGACTTCACCCGCCACATGGCCGGCCCCTACGGCACCATGATCCTGGGCGACTACGGGGCCGACATCATCAAGGTGGAGAGCCTTCCCCACGGCGACGGCGCCCGTGGCGTCGGCACCGCGTTTATCGACGGCGAGAGCGCGCTGTTCCTCATCTGGAACCGGGGCAAGCGCAGCCTCGCACTGGACATGCGCAAACCGGAGGGGCTCGAGGTGGTCCATCGCCTGGCCGCCACGGTCGACGTGGTGGTCACCAGCTACCGGCCCGGCGTGGCCGACGAGATCGGCATCGGCTACGACGCCCTGTCGGCCATCAACGACCAGATCGTGTACATCTCCCTCACCGCCTTCGGACCGGACGGCCCGCTGGCCCCCTATCCGGGAACCGACCCGGTGGTCCAGGCCGTCTCGGGGGTCATGTCGGTGACCGGAGAGCCTGATCGGGGCCCCAATCTGGTGGGGGTCCCGATGGCCGATTTCACCGGCGCCCTGGTCACTGCCCAGGCCGCCATGCTCGGCCTGTTCGCCCGACAGCAAACCGGCAAGGGCCAGCTCATCGACGTCTCGATGCTCTTCGCCCTGATGTCGTCGCTCACCACCCGGCTGGCTTCGCACTGGGTGGACGGTGAGGATCCCGAGCGCCACGGCAGCGCTCACAGCGTGGTGGTGCCCTATGAGGCGTTC
>JAPPKI010000093.1 GCA_028820035.1 bacterium
ATCGGATGTCGTAGTAGGCGATGAGGCGGCGGGCGGCGGTCACTGCCTCAGCCGGAGACGGTCGCTCCTGGCACCCGGCTTCAATGAGCAGCGGCAGGAGCGCATCGATGGTCGCTTTGGCGTCACCGTGCAGGGGAATGGTGTTGGCCTGAATCCGAGTTAGGTCGAAGTCGTCGATGTTGATGTTGACGAGCGTCGACGACTCTCCCGCCGGATTGCCCAGGGAAAAGCGCGTTCCAATTCCTATGACCACATCGGCGGTCTTCATAACATCCAGCAGCTGGTTCAATTCGTGCCGCTCACCGCCGGGGCTGACACATGAGCCGTAGCACAACCGATGGGAATCGGGGATGGCGCCCTTTCCGCCGCCCGAAGTCACCACCGGGATGTTCGTGGCCTCGACCAGCTCGAGGAGCGCCTGCTCTGCGCCGGAGAGGGCCACCCCGCCTCCGGCGACGATCAGGGGAAGCCGGGATTGCAAAATGGCCGCCGCCGCGCCTTGCAGTTGCTCGCGGCTGGGCACGACTGGTGAGACCGGTACGGGATCCCGTAGCTCGACTTCATCTCGTTCCACCAGGGCATCCGGTGGGCATTCGATGTAGGTCGGCCGGGGTCGGCCGGTGCGCATTTGTCGAAATGCCTCAGATACGGCCGCGGGTATCTCTCTTGGCGTCAGGGCTTGTTGGCGCCATTTGGTGAGGGATCGAACGATGTCCATCTGGTTGTCGATCTCATGGACGCCGCCCATGTCCCTCCCGATCTGCCCTCGGGGAATCTGGCCGGCGATGAGCAAGACCGGCGACGAGCGGGAGTAGGCCGTGGACAACCCCCCGGTTGCGTTGCATACCCCCACCCCGGGGACCACCAAGGCCACTCCCGGTTTGCCCGAAGCTCGGGCGTATCCGTAGGCCATGAAGGTCGAGGCCTGTTCGTGTCGGGTGGTGATCGTCTGGATGCCGGGCTCGTCTCGCAGCGCGGCCACGATTCCGTAGAGCTGGATGCCGGGGATGCCGAAGACAACCTCGACACCCTCTCGGACCAACGCTTTGACGAGAGCTTCCCCCCCGCTCAACTTCATCGAATCATTCTTGCATCCGCAAGGTCGTGCGGATTTACTGAGCGAGTTCCAGGCGGTACACGGTGCCGTCGAAGCTCAGGATGTAGAGCTCGCCGGCGGCGTCTTCGCCGAACGAAACCAGGGTTCCATCGGGAACTGAGACCCCCAGATCTGCACGGGTGGCCACGCCCTGATCGTCGATGGTCAGACCCCAGATGCGACCGACGCAGAAGTCGCCGAACACGTAGGTGCCCACTAGGTGGGGGATGGCCGAGCCCCGGTACACATGGCCCCCGGTGATCGAGCAGCCGTCGTCGTGGTGGTACACATAGGCTGGAAAGTCCAGATCGTCGGGGGTGGCTGTGCCGGAGAACCGCTCGTCGCCCTCGAAGAGGGGCCAACCCAGATTGGCGCCCGGAGCCCAGCTGTCGGCTGCGCTCAGCACGTGGATCTCTTCCCAGGTGTTCTGGCCGACATCGGCGATCCACAGGTCGTCGGTGGCCCGGTCGAACGAGAACCTCCACGGATTGCGGGTCCCGTAGTGCCAAATCTCGGCACGCCCCCCGCGGTCGGCAAACGGGTTGTCGGTGGGGATGGAGTAGGCCGAGCCGCCGTCGGGGGCGGGGTCAATGCGGACCAAGGTGGCCAGCAGGGTGTTCAGATTCTGGCCTTGGTTGAACATGTCATTGCGGCCGCCGCCGTCGCCAAACCCGATCCACAGGTAGCCGTCGGGACCGAAAGCGATGTGGCCGCCATTGTGATTGCAGGCCGGCTCGTTCACGCTCAGCACGGTTCGCCCTTGGTCGCCCCGAGCCCGGTGCCCGCTCATCGGGTACTCCACGATCTGGTTGTCGCCCCGCAGGTCGGTGTAGTGGGCGTAGAGGCTCGATCCGTCCAGAGAGAAGGCAATGCCCAGCAGCCCTTTCTCACAGTCGGTGGTGGTGAGGTCGCCGATGTCCAGCACCATCTCGGGGGGCTCGTCGTCGTTGGCACCCAACAGCCAAACCCGCCCGTCTCGGGTGGCCACGTACAAGTCTCCGGTGCCGATGCTGGTACCGGGTCGGGCCACCATGGCAATGGGGTCGGGTAGCGACACCACCGGGGTAAGCGCCAGAGAGGGCTCCTGAGGCTGGTTGGCTGGTGCCGGCTGGCCGTCATCGGTTGGTTCGGGTTCAGGGTCGTCGGTGGGGGAGGGGGTGGCCCCTGGCTCTGGAGTCGTGTTGGCCGTGGGCCCCCCACCGCCCGTTTTGGGGGTGGCCAACCCCGTGGCCGCGGCGGTCGCGGTGGGGGTGGCGCCTGTCTCACGCCGGTCGCCATCATCGTCATCGTTGCCCCCGCAGGCAATGGCCAGCAGGCAGATAGCGGCGGCCACCGCCAGCAGCCTTACCCAGATGGTCATGGCTGCTTTCGCAGGGGCCGGATCAAGCCCTCTTGCACGACCGAGGCCACCAGCTCACCGGTGCGGTTCCACGCTGTGCCCCAGGCCAGGCCCCGGGCGTTGGACGCCGAGTTGGACACCTGGTCCAAGAAGATCCAGTCGTCCATGCGCAGAGGTCGGTGGAACCACATGGCATGGTCCAGGCTGGCTGCTTGAATGTCGATCTCGTTGCCCCGCACCGGCAGGGCCTTGGTGGCGGTGTCCAGCACCGTCATATCGCTGGCGTAGGTGAACATGCAGGTGTGCAGCACCGGATTCTCAGGCAGCGTGCCGGTGGCCCGCAGCCACACCTGCAAGCGGGACTCCCGGCTCTGGCCTCGCTCGGTGGGCGAGCCGGTCACGTAGCGCAGCTCGATGGGGCGGATCATCCGGCCCTGGTCGTCCACCGGAAAACCGTCCCACACAAACGGCTCCAACTCTTCGGGGTCGGGAATCCCGGTGGGCAAATCGGTCTGGTGCTCGAAGCCCTCTTCTTCTTTGTGGAAGGAGGCCGACATGGCGAAGATGGGCTGGCCGTGCTGGATGGCGGTCACCCGGCGGGTGGTGAACGAGCGGCCGTCGCGTACCCGCTCCACCAGATACACCAGGGGGGCAGCCACATCGCCGGGGCGGATGAAATAGGCCTGGAGGCTGTGGACTGAGCGGTCTTCCACTGTGCGGGTGGCCGCTACGAGGGCCTGGCCAGCCACCTGACCGCCGAACACCCGTTGGCGATCTTCTTGGGGGCTGACTCCCCGGAAGATGTCCTTCTCGATGGGCTCTAGATCCAGCAGTTCGATGAGCGCATCTACCTCTGCCTGCATGACCGGTTGATCCTACCGTTTGCCCCAGCGATTCCCTGCTGCCCAATCGCCGGTTCCCTTCTGCTGTGCTCGCGCAGTGCTCCCGCTGTGGCATTGCCGTAGTCGATATTGCGGGACGCTGGGGTACGCTTATCGTTCCCCATGTCGCTTCTAGTCTCGGCTCGCGCTCACGTCATAGAAAACTGGCGCCGCCTGCTGCGCTACTGCGGCACATCCGCGGTGGGGGTGGTGTTGGGCCAGACCATTCTGCGGGTGTGCTACGACCTGTTGGGCTGGTCGGGGCTGGTATCCAACCTGGTGGCCTTCATGATCGCCAACATCCCTGTTTACTTTCTGTACCGGGGGTGGGTGTGGAGCAGTGATGGTCCTACTCAGTGGGGCCGAGTGGTGCTTCCCTTCTGGCTGGTCTCGCTGGCCGGGCTGGCCGTGTCGTCGCTGGCCGTGGGCCTGGTGGACGCCGCCACCGACAACGGCTGGTACATCACCGCGGCGTCGGTGGCCGCATTCGGCACCGTGTGGCTGGTGAAGTACGCGGTGTGCGACCGATATCTGTTCGGCAATTTGGTGGAAGGCGACGCCCCCTCCGAGCAGGCCTCCGAATTCGCAGGCGATGGAACCCAGTCGGCGGGCGCTCGCTGAGGTCGCCCGGGGGTTCATGCCCCCCGATGAGGGGCTGGCTCTGCACCAGGCGGCCTGCGATATAGAAGTCGATGGGCCGTTGCTCGAGGTGGGCAGCTACTGCGGCAAGTCGTCGGTGTATTTGGGCGACGCCGCCCAAGCCCAGGGCCGGGTGCTGTTCGCCCTTGACCATCACCGGGGGTCAGAGGAGAACCAACCGGGCTGGGAGTGGCACGAGCCCGACCTTGTCGATCCCGAGATCGGTCTAATCGACACCCTGCCCCACTTCCGCCGCACTATCCACCAGGCCGGGTTGGAGAGGAGCGTTGTGGCGCTGGTGGGCGACTCGGTGGCCATCGCCCAGAATTGGTCCACACCGCTGGCCTTCCTGTTCATCGACGGCGGCCACGGCACCGAACCGGCCCACGCCGACTATGAGAACTGGGTGCCCCGCGTGGCCATCGGGGGCCGCCTGGCCATCCACGACGTTTTCCCTAATCCCGCCGACGGCGGTCGCCCGCCTTTTGAGATCTACTGCCGGGCAATGGCCTCCGGCGCCTTCACCGAGCTCCCCGCCACCGGTTCCCTGCGAGTCCTTACCCGCCACGCCCCCGGCATCTGACCTTCATCATTCCGAGCAGGCCGCTTGCCGCCTCACTACCGTTGTGGCGTGAATCAAGAACAAGAGTTGGTGACCGGCGAGGCGTGGCGGGAGTTCTGTGATCGATTGAAGGCCTCGGGTGATCGTCTTTTGGGAGACGACTTTCCGGCGGGAGCGGCTGATCGGGCCGAGGGGTACCGGCATTTGTGTCGGCTGCTCATCCGGGGGCTGTATGAGCAGGTGGAATTCGCAAATCCTGCTTTCCCAGCCATGTACCGCCACAACGACGACGTGATGCGCTGGGGCGGCCCCAACGTGGACAACACCTACTGGCGGGCACCGGTTAGTGCTGACTACGCCTATCGGGTAGACGGTTGGCTGCCGCCGGGGGCGCTTTTCGTGATTCAAAGTGCGTATGGGGAGATGCACCAGGGCACGATGGGGGTCACTGCGGAGCGAACAAGCGCTGATTTTGCCGTTGGGCCCGACGGCAGCTTCAGTTTTGTTGCGAGCACCGCTCCCAACGAAGGGAACTGGCTGCCTTTCGACGAGAATTCCGACCATATCTCGATCCGCGAGTACAACGTGGACTGGGGGAGCGATGAGCCAGGCCGGTTCTTGATCGAGCGTCTGGACAGCCAGGGCCAGCACCCGAAGCCACTCGACCCAGGCGAGTTCGCCGAAGCGCTCCATCGGGCGGTGGACTGGGCTGACGCTGGCCTGGTGTTTTGGAACCAGTGGATGGAGGGCAGCCGTCGGAATGCGACCATCAACAAGTTCTACGGCCCATTCTCGGCAACCGAAGGGGCCGCGGCAATCGGCTATGGAGGGTGCGACTACGCACTGGCTCCTGACGAAGCCATGGTCATCACCTGTGACGTTCCTAAAGCCCAGTACTGGTCGTTTAACCTCTACAACTACGCCTGGTTCGAATCGCTGGACTTCGCCAACCGCACTGTGACCTTGAACAATGCTCAGATCGCCACTGACCCTGATGGCCGTTTCCGACTGGTGCTAGCCCATGACGACCCAGGTGTGCAGAACTGGTTGGACACCGAGGGCCGCGGTGAAGCCTTCATGTGCTTTCGCTGGGTGATGAGCAAAACCATGCCCACTCCCGAGAGCCAAGTAGTACCGTTCTCGGAGCTGAGCCAGCACCTCCCCGAATTCGTCGCCCGTTTCACCTCGGATCAACGCGCCGCCCAAATCGCCACCCGCCGCCAATCCCGCGCCCTCCGCTTCCGCTGCTGAGCCCTTGCTGTACTTCAGCGGAGCCCGAGAACACCTCGGAGGCCGTCGTCGATAGCGTCAATGAGGGCCGGGGGCAATTGCCCCGAAGCTTCTGCCAACCACGCGCGATCGACAAGTTCCAATCCGAGCGGCACCGCGACAGAATCCGTCGGCAGACCTGTCACCGCGGCATTGAGCGGCACGTTACCGGCAAGTCCCGCCCTGTCGAGGTTCGATGTCAGGGGTACGACATGGGTCTGCCATACCTCGGCACGCAAGACATCCTCAGAAGACACCACGACACATGGCCGACGCTTGTCGAGGTCGACCCAGTAGACCTCACCTCGCGCTACCACGGCGCAGATCGCTCCATTCGCTGTCCCGCGGCGAGCGCGTCTGCCCTCTTCAGCTTCCGCTCGGCGGTCACCAATGCTGCATCTGCCACGAGCTGCTGCGCGAAGGACATGGTCGACTGTGCCGCATGGCGGCGGAGCTGTTGGGTGACCCACTTGGAGAACGGGAGGTCCAGGTTGTCGATGATCGGCACTACGTCGTCAGGGACGCTGATCGTCTTGTTGGGCATGTACGTATTATACGTACATATTTCTCTCCCGCGGCCACCGTTCCCAGAGTTAGGACCGGTTCAGGGCAGCTCGGACCGATTTTTCCACTGCGTCGGCGACAGTCTCGGGGTCTTCGTGCTCCCAGAAGCGGAGGACGGTCCAACCGGCTTCGACGAGATGAGTGTCTGTGTCTTGGTCGCGGGCGATGTTGCCGGTGAT
>JAPPKI010000254.1 GCA_028820035.1 bacterium
GTATTACGACGAGTACACGCCTTCCTATCCGGATCGGGCGTCGTGGAGCTCTCCCCGGGTGCTTCGGGACCGCGCCGCTCGGCATCCGGACCGCACCTATCTCGACGTGCCGTGGTCCGGCGAGTCTTACACCTTCGCCGAAACCCTCGATCTGGCCGAGCGTGTCGGCTCGGGAATACTGGCTGCTGGGGCCCAGCCGGGCGACCGGGTCCTGATCATGATCCCGAACTGCTCCGCGTACATTCTCGCGTGGCTGGGATCGTCGGTCGCCGGCCTCGTGGAGGTACCGATCAATACGGCCTATCGAGGGTCGTTCTTGGCCCACCAGGTCCGCACTACAGAGCCGGTGCTGGCCGTTATCGCTCCCGAGTTCGTGGAGCGTATCGTTGACGTCCCCGACGCGGTGACGTCTATCCGCCACTACTTCGTCGTCGGAGATGATGCTGAGGTTGCCGCCGCGATCTCCCAACTGATGGCCGCCGGCTATGAGGCCAGCCCGTGGCCCTCGCTTCTCACCGCCCCCAAGACCGAATTGCCCGATGTGGAGGCTCGCGACCTCGCGTCGGTCTTCTTCACGTCGGGCACCACCGGGCTGTCGAAGGGCGTCATGATGCCGCACGCCCACATGTACCTGTTCGCCGACGAGTGCGTGTCTTTGACCCGGCTGACGGAAGCCGACACCTACATGTCGGTGGGCCCGCTGTTCCACGGGAACTCCCAGTTCCTGGCGGCCTACCCGGCGCTGATCGCCGGTGCCCGCTATGTGCTGCACGAGCGCTTCAGCGCTTCGGAATGGATCGACCAGATCCGAGCAGCAAACGCGACGGTGACCAACTTCGTCGGCGTGATGATGGACTTCGTCTGGCAGCAGGAGCCTCGGCCTGGCGATGCCGACAACCAGTTGCGCTGTATCTTCGCGGCGCCCACGGCCAGTTCCATCCTCGACCAGTTCAAGGAGCGTTTCGGCGTCGAGGCCTTCGTAGAGGTATTCGGACTCACCGAGACCTGTATGCCGATTCTCACGCCCTATGGCATCGACCGCCCACCGGGCGCTGCTGGGCTTCTCAACGCCGACTGGTTCGATATCCGATTGGTGGACTCCGACACCGACGAAGAGGTGCCGGTCGGCGAGGTGGGCGAGCTTATCGTCCGAGGCCGCTACCCGTGGACCACCTGCCAGGGGTACTTCGGCATGCCCGACAAAACCACCGAAGCCTTTAGGAACCTGTGGTTCCACACCGGCGACGGGCTCCGCCGCGACGCCGACGGCTGGTACTACTTCGTGGATCGCCTGAAGGACGCCATCCGGCGGCGGGGCGAGAACATCTCGTCGTACGAGGTCGAACAGGGTCTGGTTTCCCATCCAACCCTTGCCGAGGTCGCCGCCATCGGCGTCCCCGCCGACCAGGAGGCCGGAGAAGACGAGGTGATGGTCTTCTTGGTACCCGAGCCGGGCGCCGAGATCAGTACCGAGGAGGTCTGGGCTTACGCCGACAAGCAGCTACCGGCATTCGCGGTGCCCCGCTATCTCCGCGTGATCGACGAGTTGCCGAAGACGCCGTCGGAAAAGGTCCGCAAGACGGTGCTGCGCGAGCAGGGAGTGGACGCCGAAACCCACGACCGCGGCCCCCAGCGCCGTCGTAGAAGGAGCACGACGAGCTAATACCGAATTCCATCCGGTTGTGAGGAGTTCAGCGGGGCTCGCGGTGCAGGCCTAGGACGCGCTCGCCGAGGATATTGCGCATGACGTTGGAGGTGCCGCCGGCAATGGTGTACGAGGGGGCGTAACAGATCGCCTTGGCCCACTGGTCGTCTAGCAGGGCCGACGCACCAAGGGTGGTAGCGGCGAACTGGGCCACCCGCTGCTCATGCTCGGTGCAGAACGCTTTGGTGGCTGCGCTGAATCCGGCGGGGGCCTGGCCCAGCGCCTCTCGGTACACCAGCAGGCGGCCCACCCGGTACTCGGTCTCCAGATGGGCGATCTCTTGGCGGACTCTGGGGTCGTCGCGGTCAGCCTTTGACTGAGCTTGGAGGAACAGCGCTCGGTTGGACACCAAGCGGTCGATTCCGCCCCGCTCGTGAGCCAACTGCGCCATGGTCTGCTTGAAGGCGTCGCCCTCGGCTCCCACTAGGTTCTCGGCCGGAACCCGCACCCCGGTGAAGTAGATCTCGCAGAAGTGCCGGTTGGCGATCATGTCGGTGATGGGGCGCACCTCGATACCGGGGGTGTCCATAGCCACGATGATCTCGCTGACCCCCCGGTGGGGCGGACCATCGTCGCTGGTGCGGCAGATCAGGTAGCAGTAGTCGGCCAAATTGCCGAAGCTGGTCCAGATCTTCTGGCCGTCGATCACGAAGTGGTCGCCGTCGCGGACCGCCCGAGTGCCGATGGAGGCCAGATCGGAGCCGGCGTCGGGCTCGCTCATACCGATGCACCAAGTGCTCTCGCCCGCCAGCATCTGGGGCAGGAACTCGGCTTTCTGCTGCTCTGTGCCGTAAGCGATAAGTGTCGGCCCCATCTGGCGGTCGGCAAACCACATGGCCGCCACCGGGGCACCGGCGCTGATAATCTCCTCGGCCACGATCAACCGCTCGATGGGCGGTCGGGCCCGCCCCCCGTACTCTTTCGGCCATCCCATGCCGATCCAACCTTCGTCGGCCATAACCCGGGCGAACTCCTTGGAGTAGCCATTGATCCACGAGTCGTTGTGCCGCCCGAATCGTGCCACACCCTCCGCGGCCACGATCCGCGCCCGGTCGCGCAGTTCCAACAACTCGGGGCTGAGCGCGAAGTCCAACCGAAGGAAAGTGGTCAGCTGCTAGCTGGAATCCAGCAGCAGGGCCAGCGCCAGAGTGGAGAAGGAGAAGATCAACGCGGCCACGATGGTGAGCCGGTCGAGGTTCTTCTCGATGACGGTCGACCCGGCGGCCTGAGTGCCGAGGCCGCCGCCGAACATGTCGGATAGACCGCCGCCTCGGCCGCTGTGGAGTAGCACTAGGAACAGCAGTGCCAACGCGGAAAACACGTCGATCACCACAAGCGCAATAGTCACAGCGGGTCATTCTACCCGCTGACCTCCCCTGCTGACGCACCCGACATCCGGATGATGGCGGGGTCCACAAAACCTGCCTCTCTACCCATTACCCTGCTGAAACACCGGCTGCTCTGCATGAACATGCTGGGTCAGGAGTTTCCGGCACCAGGAGAGAACACTTGTCCGCAGCTTTGATTGCCGCACGGAAACGGGCATGAAGCCGCTTCGCAGTGCAGCCGCGGCCGTCCGTTGGTGTGGAAGGACGTTCGCCCAAAGCCTGAAAGGCCTCGGACGCGGCGTCAAGGCGGCCATCGGCTGGCTGCGGAAATGGGCTGGCAAGATCCTAAGCAGCCTCAAGTCGGGCCGAGTCCTGCTTTCAATTGCAGCCTTGGCGGTGGCCTTCGTGATCGGAATCGTGGTTTCCCAGGCATGGTCATCGGACAGTTCCGATGACACCCCGGCGTCATCTGCTGGCCCATCCGACGCTGAGACCGAGCCGACTTCCTCCCCTTCAGAACCCGATGACGAGTCATCATCCACCGACCCGCCGACGACCCCGGAAGCAACACCCGCTTCAGATCCGGGCGACAGATCATCGGCCAACTATCCCCCCGATAATGCCGATGCCGACCCCGTGCCCACCCCCGCCCCGGTTTTCGTGGTACTGGACCAACAGCCGCAGTCGTACCAAGAAGCACTGGAAGACGCCGCCCGCCTATCGCGTGACATTGTCTGGCCCAGCGCCTGCATGTCGCCCCTACCCCACCCCGACCTGCTTCCCAATGCACCCCGGACCTACCGTTCGGGAATACACCAGGGCGTTGACTTCCGGTGCTTTGCCCGAGGGCATCCCGCAGTAGCCGCGCTGGACGGGCGGGCAGTGCTGGTCGTTGGCAACTACGACGACCCAGATTCCGACAAGCGGGATCTCTTGTTGGATGTCGCCGCGCAGCTCGAGGCCACGCCTCCCTACACCCTGTTGACGCTGTACGGGAACCATGTGGTAATCGACCACGGCGTCGTCCCTGATGTCGGCCATGTGGTCACCATCTACGCCCATCTAGAAAGTGTCGACCCTGACATACGAGTCGGCGAAGCCGTTCAAGCAGGACAGACGGTGGGAGAAATCGGCAATCGAGGAACCCACGCGGCCGCTAACGGCGACTTCTACACCGACCCCCATCTGCATTGGGAGCTGCACATCGACAACCAGTATCTGGGCGCTGGTCTAACGGCGGCGGAAACGCGTTTCGTCTATACCACCCTGTTCGCCGAGGCTTCCTAGCGGTCTGCTGGCAATCCCGGCTAGAACATCGCCATGAGTTCGATCGACTACAACCCCTTCGACTACGACATCGATATTCGAGCCCATGGTGTTTGGCGGCGGATGCGCGACGAGGCCCCGCTCTATCACAACGACGAGCACAATTTCTGGGCGCTGACCCGCTACGACGATGTGCTCGCCGGACTGCTCGATACCGAGACCTACTCTTCTCGTTACGCCACATCGCTCGACCTCATGGGCGAAGAGGAGTGGACTGGACCGTTGTTCATCTTCCGAGATCCACCGGAGCAGACGCTATTGCGCAAGCTGGTGAGCCGAGCCTTCACCCCCAAGGCCATCAACGGATTGGAAAGCCGGATCGAGTCCATCTGCGACAACTTGCTGGATCCTCTGGAGGGTCTGAGTGTTTTCGACTTCGTCGACCGCTTCTCCGCGCTCATGCCTCCCACCGTGATCTTGGCCCTGCTGGGATTTCCCGAAGGGCTCGAACAAGACTTGCGACAATCAATGGACAAGGGGCTGCACATCGAAGAAACAGCCACCGCGGGCAGCAGCCGAGAGTTGGTCGACCAGACCGGAAACCTCTCCCACGAGGTGTACGCCTTGGTTCCCGAGTTGTGCGAGCAGAAGCGGAAAGAGCCGTCCGACGACCTGCTGACCATCCTGGCCACTCACGAACGCGAGCTGCTGAACGGATCCACTCGCCCCCTAACCCTGGACGAGATCACCTCCTACGTTGCCTTGATCGGCGGGGCTGGAGCCGAGACGGTGGCCCGCTTCTTGGCTTGGGCAGTGGTACTGCTGGCTGAGCATCCCGATCAGCACGCCGAGCTTCGCGATGACTTCTCGCTGGTACCAGATGCCCTGGAGGAGATCCTTCGCTACGAGGCCCCCTCCCCAGTGCAGGGAAGGCGGGTCATGCAAGATGTGGAGTTGCACGGCCAAGTGGTCCCTGCGGGGGCCAACTTGCTGCTGATAAACGGCAGCGGCAACCGCGATGAGCGCCACTTCCCCGATGCCGACCGATTCGACATCCACCGCAACATCGACCGCCACCTGTCGTTCGGCTACGGCGCCCACTTCTGCATAGGTGCCGCGTTGGCCCGCCTGGAAGGCCGCGTCGGCCTCGAACAGATGCTCCGGCGCTACCGCGACTGGCAGGTCGAAGACGAACACCTGGAGTGGATCCACACCTCCACCGTTCGGGGCTACAAGTCGGTTCCCCTCTCCGTCGACCCGGCCGCCTAAGTCGGGGGGACTAGTTTCGGCGAGGTGCCGCTAGGACTCAGCACTACCTCGCCGATTCTGAGAACCTTTAGGGCGTGACTGTGGAATCTTCCCCTGAGACGGCCGCGGAGTCTGTGGGCCCGGAGTTCATCCGCCGCGCTGTGGAGTTGGCCGATTTGGACGCCGTGCGGGTGGCGCTGTTCCACCACACCGACGACCCGGAGATAGAGGCACTGCCGCGGATGCTGGAGCTCGACGACGATCAACGCGATCTGCTCATCACCAAGACCACCGCCTGGCTTCTGGAGAACGCCGGTCCGGGGATGCCCGAAGAACCGCCGATGCCCCGCCTGCGCCAGCTGATGGATTTCGCCACCAAGGAGGAGATGGGCGACCTGGAGTTCGAGTCTCGGCGCGAGCTGATGGCCTTCAAGCCCTTCCCCTGGACAGTGGACTGGACCGACGGCAAGCCCGAACTGCCCGAAGGGTTCCAGGTGGCGATCATCGGCAGCGGGTTCAGCGGGTTGGCCGCGGGCATCCAGATGGAGCTGCTGGGAATCCCCTATGTGATCCTGGAGCGCCGCTCTGAGCCCGGCGGCACCTGGAGCCGGCACCGCTACCCGGATATCCGGGTGGATACCATTTCGATCACCTACGAGTTCGCCTTCGAGAAGAACTACCCGTGGCCCGAGTACTTCGGGAAAGGCCAGTTTGTGCGGGAATACCTGCTCCACATCTCCCGCAAGTACGGCATGTACGACAACACCCGTTTCGATCACGACCTGGCGCGGGCCACCTACGACGAAGACCGCGACGTCTGGGTCCTCGAAGCCGAAACCCCCAACGGCATCGAGACGATTGAGGCCAACGTAGTGATCAACGCGGTGGGTTCCTTCGCCAACCAGAGA
>JAPPKI010000096.1:0-4742 GCA_028820035.1 bacterium
CTAACACGATGGGCCCGCCGGTGGACTGGACCGACGGCGACGGCGGCGGATGGGGAGCGGTGGACATCGCCTACTCGGCCGGCGAGTACGAGTTGGCTCCCGACGAGGCCCTGGTCATGGAGGGACGGCTGCCCGAGGGCCTGTTCACCAACGTGGTGATCTGGAACGAGTTGGGCCAAACAGCCGATTACTTGGAGCACACCGTCTCGCTGAACGACGCCCAGATGGAAACAGACGCAGACCGCCGCTACCGGGTGGTCATCGCCCACCGCGACCCCGGCGTGCCCAACTGGCTGGATGCCTGCGGCGAGCCCCGGGCCGCGGTGTTCTGGCGGTTCATGCTCCCCGCCGAACCCCCTGAGGCACCGGTATGCACGGTGATGCCGGTGGATCGGGTGGCCGAGACGCACTAGCGGGCCGGTACGATTGTGGCCATGACCGAACCCGTTTTGTTCGAGCCGGGCAGCCCCGAGCGCGGCGCATTCGAGATCTACAACCGGCTTCTAAAGAACCGCATCGTGTTTCTGGGAACCGACGTGAACGACGACATCGCCAACTACATCACCGCGCAGCTCTTGTATCTGGAGGGCGAAGATTCCGAGAAGGATATCTGGCTCTACATCAATTCCCCGGGCGGGTCGGTCACCTCGGGCATGGCCATCTACGACACCATGCAGTTCATTACCCCCGATGTGGGGACCATTTGCATGGGTTTGGGCGCCTCGATGGGCCAGTTCCTCTTGTGTGCCGGAGCCCCCGGCAAGCGCTATGCCCTGCCCCACGCTCGGATCATGATGCACCAGCCCTCGGGCGGTGTTCGGGGCCAGGCCGCCGATATCGCCATCCAGGCCGAGCAGCACGCCTACGTGAAGGAACTGCTGGCCGAGCGCATTGCCACCCACACCGGCCAGTCGGTGGAGCAGGTGGAGGCCGACTCCGACCGCGACCGCTGGTTCACAGCCGAAGAGGCCAAGCAGTACGGCATCATCGACCACGTGATCGTCAAGCGCGGCGAGATGCTCTGATCGATCGTCGGCCGACTTCACTGGCCGGCAGTGGCTAGCCCCGCACGTCCAGCCGTACCTCGCCGGGAATCTTGTCGGGGTCGACGAACACCACAGGACTCTCCCAGTCCAGCCTCAAACCACAATGTTCGGTTGAGTATCGGGCCAGTTCAACCGCGGCCGTCTCGCTTTGCTGCAACTGCTCCGCTTCGAGCGTCAAGTCTTCCGGGTTGTCGAAGGCCTCGATGATGAGGCTCGCAGTGGCATTGATGGTGGCCAGCGACGGCTCGATTTCCAGCGGCGCCACCCGGCGTATGGCTTCAAGTTCGTCCACTACCGTCGTCGCGGCGCTCGGGTCATCGGAGTAGTCCGAGGCCAATGCGCCCTCAGGTCCAAAAGCGGTCTCCAGTTTCTGGCAGAAAGCGCTCAAATCGGGCTGGTCGTCATCCCCGCAGGCGCTGAGGCTGAGCATCAGGGCTCCCAGCACCAGCACAGCCGCAATCGGCCGTCGGCGGCATCGCATGGTCAACTGACGGCGGCTGCTTCTCGCAACTCGGTGATGGCGTGGTTGAACCCCAGCTCGTCGGAGAACACCGCGCTGCCAGCCACGAACACCCCGGCCCCGGCCTGGGCCGCGGCTCCGATGGTGGACCGGCCGATACCGCCGTCTACCTCCAACTCCACGTCGTGTCCGCCCTCGTCGATCATCGCCCGCACTTCGGCCACCTTGGACTCCATTGATGCGATGTACGACTGGCCACCCCATCCGGGGTTGACGGTCATCACCAGTACCAGTCGGCACAGGTCCAGCACATGGGCCACGGCGGAGGCCGGAGTTGCCGGGTTGAGGGCCACACCGGCATCCATGCCCAGTTCTCGGATGGCCCCCAGCGTGCGGTGCAGATGAGGACAGGCCTCGACATGGACGGTGAGCAGCTCGCAGCCGGCCCCGGCATAGCGGGGGGCCAGCTCATGGGGCTCCTCCACCATGAGGTGGGCCTCGAACGGCAGTGACACCAATGGGCGGATCGAGGCGATCACGTCGGGGCCGAAGGTGAGGTTGGGCACGAACCGGCCGTCCATAACATCCCAGTGGATCCGGTCGGCCCCGGCCTTTTCCAGACCGATGCACTCCTCGCCCAAGCGGGCTAAATCAGCGGACAGCACTGAAGGCGCGATCAGTGCCTGTTGGGCCATATCAGCGGCCATGACGCGACCCTACCCGGTGCCGGTGCGGAAGATGCGCACCATTTGAACAGCCTGCTCAGCGCAGCATTCCACCGTCGACGAATACCGGGCGACCACTCATAAACGCAGACGCGTCGCTGGCCAAGAACACCGCGGCGCCAACAAGGTCATCGGGCACACCGAGGCGGCCGAAAATGGTCTCGGCGGCAACCTCTTGCTCGAAACGGGCTCGGGCCTCGGAGTCGCGGGGCAAGATCATGTCGGTGGCCACTGGGCCGGGGACCAGCAGGTTCACCCGTACCCCTCGGCTGGCCCACTCCCGGGCCATGGTGGTGGTCCAGTTGGCCATGGCCGCTTTGACCGCGCAGTAGGCCCCGATGCCCTCCATGGGCTGAAAGGCTCCCAGCGCCCCGATGTTGATGATCGAACCGCCCCCATCGGCGGCCAAGTGGTCGAGCGCGGCCTGCGACAGGAACAGCGGTCCCTTCAGGTTGACCGCCAAGATGTCGTCCAGTTCCTCAGGGGTGACCCGGGTGGTGAGGTGGGGGCGCAGCACTCCCGCGTTGTTCACCAGCACATCGAGGCGGCCAAAGTGGCTCAAAACAGCCTCCAGAAGCGGTTGATGCTGGTTCAGCTCGCCGACGTCGAGCTTGGCGGCCATGGCCTCCCCGCCCGAGGCGGTTATCTGGTCGGCGAGGGTCTGGCAGGCGTCCAGCGTGCGGCTGGCCACCACCACCTTGGCCCCGGCCTCTGCCAGCCCCAAGGCCAGGGCGTGGCCGATGCCTCGAGAGGCCCCGGTAACCATGGCCACCTTGCCGGTCAAGTCGAACCTATCCATCGCTTCCCCCGGCTCTTTCTTGAGCGGCTGATTCTTGGGCAGCCAACCAATTCTCCAGGCTGGCGTCCTCCCAGTCTTCGGGGCCGTACACCGTGCGGGGCAACGGGGTCATCAAGTGGGTGTCACCGCCGGTCACGTATTCGGCCGAGCGTTGCTCCCAAGCGGTGATCCGCTCGTCAGCGGTGCCCTCGTCGCACAGCCCCCGGGTGGTGTCGCGGTTCTGGCGGTAGGTGACGTGGGAGGCGATGTCGGCGGCCCACACCATCACCACCTCGTGCTGGTTGTTGAGCACCTCATAAAGCCCAGTAGGGCGGTGGCCGTAATCGGCCATGAGGGGTACCCGCTCCTGCACCACCGCGGCCAGAAACTCCAGCGGCGTGCCCGGCCGCACGGTGAGGATCTCGTTCACGAACAGCGTGCCGGTGATGCCCGCCTCGGCGATCTCGGTGGTGTTGGGACTGCCGGGCACGCCCCCGCAGAGCCGGTCGAACCCGCCGGAGCGCCACTGGGCGGCCTCGTCCCACCAATCGCCGTAGAACGCCTTCCGCCGCTTCAGGTTGAGCCGGTCGAGGTTCTTGGCCAGACCCTTCCAGCCCTCTGAACCGATATCCCAGATATTGATGACCTGGGGCCAGCGACCACCGCCCGCTCCCAGGATGTAGAACGCGCCCTGGAGCCCGAACATCTCTGGCATGCGCAACACTGGGTCTTGCCACAGGTGCTCCATGTAGTCGTACTGGCCCTGCCCGATGATGTCGACCACCTCATACAGGTACAGATCGCGGTTCACGGAGAGTCTCCGGGGTCATTGGTGCTCAAGCGTGAGTGCCTCATCTTCCGCCGACGTTACTGGGCCGGGGCCGCCCGGTCGGGCGGGACCAATCGCCTCTGAGCGTCTCCGGTAGTCTCCGGGCGTGCGGCGCGAGACCCAGGTGGAGCTGATTCGGGAGCTGTTGGCCCACCACGCCGCGGGCACCACGCAGCTGGCCGACGACGTGCTAGTGCTGCCCGCTGATGTCTATGTAAGTGAACAGCACTGGCAAGCCGAGCGGGAGAAGCTGTTCCGCCGCCGCCCGGTGGTGGCCTGCCTGTCGGGGGCGGTGGCTTCTACCGGCGACTATGTGTCGCTCACTGTGGGCGGTATTCCGCTGGCGGTGGTGCGGGGCGACGACGGAGTGCTGCGGGGGTTCCGCAACGTGTGCCGACACCGAGCATCTTCGGTGGTGAGCGGCTGCGGATCGGGGGCCGCTTCGCTGCGATGCCCGTTCCACGCCTGGACCTACCGGCTCGATGGGACGCTGCTGGCCCGGCCCCAGGCGGGGGAGGGTTTCGCCGGAACCGACGAGTCCGATCTCGGCCTGGTGCCGGTGCCGGTGGGAGAGGTCCACGGCATGGTGTTCGTGCAGCCCGAGGGTGATGGCCCTATTGACGCGGCCAGCCTCGTTGGGGAGGCCGCGTTCGATCTCGATGATTTCAATGTGGGCAGCTACCTCCCGTTCGACCGGTGGGAGTCGAGCTGGCCGTGCAACTGGAAGCTGCTGGTGGACACGTTCTTGGAGTCGTACCATGTGTTTTCGCTGCATCGGAAAACGGTGGGCAAGTACTACCTATCTCAGCCCATGACTTATCGCGGGTACGGCCCCAACCTGCGGTTCCAAACCTGCCAGAAGTCGATTCTGGAGCTGGCCGAAGCCCCCGAAGACCAGTGGGAT
>JAPPKI010000096.1:4752-6441 GCA_028820035.1 bacterium
CGTCATTCTGAGCCACAGCGTGGACCACTTCGCGGTGTACCAGTTTCTACCCACCTCGGCCGACCACACCGATGTCACCATGACCCTCTACACCCCCGAGCCAGTCACCGACCGCACCCGAACCCACTACGAGCGCACCTTGGAGCTACACCAACGAGTCGGCGCTGGCGAGGACTTCCCCCAATCCGTGAAGATCCAGCAGTCCCTCTCCTCCGGCCTGGTCAAAGAAACCCTCGTAGGCCGCCACGAAGTAGCCCTCATCCATTTCCACCAAGCCTTGGACCAACTGCTCAACGGAAGAAGCTGAAGAACGAGACTTCAGTCTGGTTCGGCAAAATTCACAACCAAGGGGCCGACTTCTGCTTCATCCGCGTCGAACCACAATGCAATGGCATCGCGGGCAGTCGACTTGATCTTGGCGCGTCGCCTCGCCTGAGAATGACAGCCAGGCAGATTGTCGACCTTGATCGCCCACCACCTGCCTGAGCGGACGACAGTGAGGTGATGGGTGTCGCTCACTCTGCTCGCGTGTTCCATCCGCTGCTCAGCTTATGAGTATGGCGTTGCGTTCGTATGACCGAGATGAGCTAGCGCCGCAGTCGGGGAAGGGGTCCGGTTGGGGTTTGGTCTCCCAGCGGCCAGTTTGGGAGTTGCGGGTGACTTGCCAATGTTCGTCGTGGATGTTGTGGTGGCACTTGTTGCACACCAGCACCAGGTTGGCGAAGTCGGTGGGTCCGCCGTTCCGCCAGAACTGGACGTGGTGGGCGAAGCACCGGTGGGCGCTGGCGCCGCACCCGATGCATTGCTTGTCCCGGTAGATCAACGCAGCCCGTTGGCGGTCAGAAGCGGTGCGCCGTTTGCGCCCCAAGTTCATTTCCTGGGTGGCAGCCCGGAACACGCCGGGCAGCAGGTCGGCATCGCAGGCCAGGCGGACCAATTCGTCCATGGGGATCGGGGTGCTGTCGGCCAAGCGGGCGTTGATGAGTTCTTGGTTGATGACGTCGTAGTCGGCCACCACCATCAGCGCGGTGCCATGGGCCTTGCCTTTTTCCGGTTCTAGGATCAGCTCGGCCAGCGCGTCAGCCATACGCTGCTGGGGTGTGCGCCGGGCGTTGGGATCTTCGGCGTTCCACAGTTCGCGTTCCTTGATGGCCAGAGCAGTGTCGATCTTGGCCCCGGTGACGGGGTCGAACTCGCTCGACAAGATGAACATGCCGGTCTCCCGGCTGGTGAATGCCCGCGCTGTGCGGTTGTTGTGCTGGCGGTCGTGGATCGACTGGCCGTCGTCGTCTGACATCTCCTGTTGGTGGCGGCGCATCGTTTTGGCGAACTGGTCGAAGCCCTGGTGGCGTGCAGCCTCGACCAAGAACGTCTGGTCGATCGGTCCTTCTGAAGCGGCCCGGGCGATTAGCCGAGCATGTCCCACCGGAATCTGCCCGTCGCCCAGCGCCTGAGAGGTCTCTTCCAGGGCTGACAGCCGTTCCGCTGCCTCCACGTCGCGTTGGGCGTCGCGCCGTGACGATTGCAACTGCTCACGCGCCGCACGCTCGGCCGCCGACTTGCTGTCCCTCCGGCTCAATTCGGCCAACACTTCGGCCTTGAACGCTCCCAGCTTGGACTCGGCCCGCCCAATCTCATTGAGCCGATCCCGCAATCAACCCCCCGACAACCAAGCCACGACCACCCCAG
>JAPPKI010000369.1 GCA_028820035.1 bacterium
CGCCAACGTGCTGTGGACGCTGCTGCTGGCCTGGGTGCTGTTCGGCGGCTCGATCTTCGCTGTACCCGACCTCTAGCGGCGACCGTCAGCCGAGGGCTACAGGACGGGGAACTTGGCCTTGTCGGGCAGGCCGGAGCGGGCGGTGATGGCCTCGCCGGCGGCCTGGCAGCGGCTGTAGAAGGTGTCCTCGTCGATGGTGGTCATGCGGCCGGCGTCGACGACCTTGACCCCGTCCACGAACACGGTGTGCACCCCCCGGCCGTCGGCCGACCACACCAGCTGGTTCATCACGTTCAGCAGGGGCCGCCATTCGGGCCGGTCGGTGTCGTGCAGCACCACATCGGCCTTCTTGCCGGGCTCCAGCGAGCCGATCTGATCTTCCATCAGCATGGTGCGGGCCCCGCCCAGGGTGGCCATCTCGTAGGCCTTCTCGGCCGGGAACATCTGGGGATCCATGCGGGCGTCCTTGAACAGGCCGGCCACCAGGTAGGTGGCCCGGTGCATGTCGGCGTAGTTGGAGGCGTTGTTGCCGTCGATGCCGATGCTCACGTTGATGCCCCGCATCACCATCTCGGGGATCTTGCCGACCTGGGTGACGCCGTAGCTGACCTTGAGCGCCGTGGTCGGGCAGTGCTCCACCGAGCAGCCGGCTGCGGCCATCACGTCGAGCTCGTTGTCGTCGACATGGACGCAGTGGGTCATGGCGGTGTCGGCGCCGAGCACGCCCAGCTCGCCCAGATGGATCATGGGGCGCTGCCCGAATTCGGCGATGAAGCCGTCGGGGTCGAGCTTGGCCGGGCTCATGTGGAAGTTGAGGCCGACGCCGTGGTGGTCGGCGGCCTCCCGGGCGGCCCGCCACAGCGGGTCGGAGCAGGTGGTGTGGCCCACCACCATCGACCATGCCTCCAGCCGCCCCCCGGCCGTGCCCCGGTGCATGTCGATGGTGTCGTTGATGTTGGCGATGGCGGTGTCGGTGTCCTGGCGGTAGACGTCGGGCTCGGGGGGCAGGTCCCACACCCATTTGCCGATGCGGCCCCGGATGCCGGCTTCGACCAGGCCGTCCATCACCTCGTCGGTGAAGCGGATCGTGCCCGCCTCCAGGAAGGTGGTGGTGCCCGACTTGAGCATCTCCACCGCGGCCAGCTGGGCCGAGAGCCGCTCCTCGTCGGCGGTGTACACCGAGTAGAGGGGGCACAGCCACATGAACACGTTCTCCTCGAAGGGCGTGTCGTCGGGGACGTAGCCCCGGGTGAGGGGCTCGCCGGTGATGTGGATGTGGGTGTTGACCAGGCCGGGGGTCACCACGAACCGGTCGCCGCCCACGGTCTCAGCGGCGTCGTAGGCCGCCTCCAGGTCCGACGCCTTGCCCACGGCCACGATCTCGTTCCCCCGCACCGCCACCGCGCCGTGCCGGATGATGTCCCGGGTCGGGTTCATGGTCACCACGTACCAGCCCTTGATCAACGTGTCGATGCGCTCCCGCTCGCCCATATCCGTCTCCTGCCTGAGGTTGTCGCGGCTCAGTCTCGGGGCTTGGAGGCCACGTAGGCGAATTGGAACCCGATGGGCTCGATCAGGCGGATGGCTTCGAAGCCAGCGTCCCTGAGCCAAGCGGAGGCCGCGTCGGTGGTGACGCCGAAGCCGTTGACGGTGCTGGCCATCATGGTCATGCCCATCAGCACGGCGTGCGGGTTGGTCTTGTGGTTGGGACCGATGAAGTAGTCGGCCAGCACCACCCGCCCCTCGGGGCGCAGCGCTGCGTAGGCCCGCTCCACTAGATGCTGGGCACCGTCGGGGCCTTCAGTGCGGCAGACGTGGCCGAGAACCACGATGTCGTAGGCGCCGTCTTCTATCGGGATCGTGTGGAAGTCGCCGGGCCGGAACTCGCAGCGGTCGGCCACGCCGTGCTCGGCCGTCTTGCGCCGCGCCACGTCGATCACGCCGTCGAGGTCGTTGACGGTGGCCCGGCCGTCGTCGCAGGACTGGAGCATGGCGATCGACCATGGTGCCCCGCCCGCGCCGAGATCGAGGATCCGGGGGGCAGCCAGCGCGCTGTAGCGCATCTTGAAGTCGGCCCGGGTGGCGCAGCGCCACATGGTGGTGAACGTGCCCTCCACCAGCGGCACGTAGAAGGCGGCCGGATCGTCGTCGATGGGGGTGGCGGGCCGTCCCGAGCGCACGGTTCCGGCCAGACGGGTCCAGTTCTCGTGCGGGCCGGGCGCCACCGGTATCAGCCCCGCCATCGAGGCCGCTCCGTCCACAAGCAGGTAGCGGCGGGCGGCGTCGTTGAGCTTGAAGTGGTCCACCACCCGGTCAAGCAGGCCCAGGGCCACCACCGAGTCCAGCAGCGACTCCAGGTGCAGCGCCGGAATGTCGAGCCGCCCGGCCAGTTCGTCCGCCGTCATGCCGGCGTCCGGGGCCTCATCCAGCGCCTCGAACACTCCGAGCTCCAGCGCGGCCAGCAGCACGTGGTAGCGGCCCAATCCCTCGATCACCGCCCACACCGGCGCGGCCGCGGGCGGCTTGAAGTCCGTGAACGGCCGCCCCACACGGGTCATCGTGTGGGTCTTCTTCAGCTCCGGATAGGGAGCGTCCCGAGAAGTCTCAGACATCAGCCCCTATGTTCGTCGCTTTTGATCGCCTGAGTCGAACTCGTCCGGTTGATCAGGGGCGGAGGAGGATCTTTCCGAAGAAGTCGCTCTCCAGCATCTTCTGCTGGGCCGCGGCCGCCTCCGACAGCGGGAACTCCGAGTCGATCACCGCGGTGAACTCGCCCGAGCCGATCCCGTTGCAGAAGGTGTCCCACAGCGGTCCCATCTCGTGGGGGCGGTACGGGTCGGACCCCATGATCGTCAGCCCGTTGTGGAACAGGTGGCCCAGCGACCCGATGGTGGCGGTGTCCCCCGAGGCGTTGCCGCAGTTGACCAGCCGGCCCCCGATGGCCAGCGAGAACAGCGACTGAGTGAACAGGGCGGTTCCTACATGGTCGAACACCATGTCCACGCCCCGGCCGCCGGTCACTCCCATGGCCCAGCCGGTCACATCGGTGGTGCGGTTGTTGAGCACATGGTCGGCACCGATCTCGACAGCCTGCTCGCACTTGGCGTCGGTCCCGGCGGTGGCCAGCACAGTGGCCCCGGCCTGCTTGGCCAACTGGATCCCGGCCACCGACACCCCCGATCCAGCCGCGTGGATCATCACCGTCTCGCCCTCGGACAGACCGCCCGTGTAGAACAGGGCGTGGCCGGCGGTGAGCCACACCGTCGGGAACGTGGTCGCCTGCTCCAGCGATACGTGGTCTGGTACCCGGTAGCAGTGCGAGGCCGGCACCAGGCACTTGGTGGCATAGCCGCCGTCAAGGGTGCCGCCCAGAATGCCGAGCTCGCCGTACAGGTCGCCCATGCCTGCGAGCTTCGAGTCGTCGGGCACGCCGGCCATGGACGGGTCGACCACCACCCGGTCGCCGGGCCGCCACTCGGTGACCGCCGCGCCCACGTCGGCCACCACCCCGGCAATGTCCATGCCGGCGATGTGGGGGTAGGTGAACCCCGGCATGTGGTACCAGCCGTTACGTTGCAGCAGGTCCAGCCGGTTCAGTGCGGTGGCGGCAACAACCAAAACCACGTCGCCGTCACCGGGCACCGGGTCGTCGACATCGGTGTACTCCAGCACCTCGGGTCCGCCCGAAGAGCGGTACAGCATCGCCTTCATCGGTTCTCTCCTCTCGAGCCGAGCCGGGACAGGCTCATCGAGGCCTGCGGCGGGCCGACGCAGCCAGCGCTGGCGGGGACCAGTCGGTGTCAGCCCGGTTGATGGTCACTCCGGGCGGGACCACCGCGTCGATGGCGTCCAGGGTGTCGTCGTCCAGGCGCAGGTCGCCGAGGGCCAGGAGTTCATCGAGCTGCTCCTCGGTGCGGGGCCCGATGATGGCCGCGGTGACCGCGGGATGCTCCAGCACCCAGGCCAGAGCCATGTGCATTACCGACACACCGGCCGCCGCCGCTATCGGCACCAGCCGCTCCACAGCATCGAACTTGGCCTGGTTACCGCCGTCGAAGTGGTCGGGGTTGGTAGCCCCCCGGCTGCCCGGCGGTGCCGGCTCGGCTCGGGTGTACTTGCCGGTGAGCCATCCCCCCGACAGGGGGCTCCAGGTGATGACCCCCATGCCGTAGCTGGCACAGATGCCAAGGACGTCTTGCTCGACGCCGCGGCACATGATCGAGTAGGGCGGCTGCTCGCAGTGGGGTCCGATCGCCCCTGATAGCTGGGCGGCCCAGTGGGCCTCCACGATCTCATGGGCCGGGAACGTCGACGTGCCCCAGGCCCTGATCTTGCCCGCTCGCACCAGATCGCTGAGCGCTTCGACCGTCTCGGAAATCGCCGTATCGGGGTCGGGGCGGTGCACCTGGTACAGATCGATGTAGTCGGTGCCGAGGCGCCGCAGGCTGTCCTCGACCGCGGTCATGATCCAGCGGCGGGAGTTGCCCCGGCGGTTGGGGTCCGTGTCGTCGCCCACCGGATGGTGGAACTTGGTGGCCAGCACGACCTCGTCGCGGCGGGCCGCCACCGCGGGACCGATGACCTCCTCGGTGGCCCCGTCGCCGTACATGTCGGCGGTGTCGACCAGGTTCACGCCAGCGTCGAGAGCCCGGTTGACGATGCGCCGGCACGCGTCGACGTCGGTGTTGCCCCAGGGGCCGAGCACCATGGTGCCGAGCGCAAGAGGGTTCACCCGGACACCGCTGCGTCCGATGGTGCGGAACTCCATGGCCGCCGGTGTCGC
Organism: bacterium; assembly: GCA_028820035.1. GTDB lineage: Bacteria > Actinomycetota > Acidimicrobiia > Acidimicrobiales > Bin134 > Poriferisocius. The sequence continues at coordinate 4,784 of JAPPKI010000369.1, forward strand.
TTCGTCGCCGGGCTTGCTCGCGCCCGACCTCGACGAGTGCTGCGGTCAGCGGTGCGTCAGCCGTGGCCCTCGTCGGGGGTGGCGCCCCACTCGATTACCTGAAGCATGTTGCCGTCGGGATCGGCAACCGTGCCGATTAGCCCGAAGGGCATCTGCTCGACCTCGCGCACCCACGTCGCGCCGTGGGAGTTGAGATGGGCCTCCAGCCCTCGGCAGTCGCCCACGTCGAGGTTGAGGATGATGCGATGCCCGTTCTCGTTGGGTCCCGACACCTCGCTGTGCTCCTCGATAAAGAGCTGGATCCCGCCGAACACGAACGCTCCCATCTCATTCTCGTCGGGTGAGAAACAGGCCCGGTACCAGTCCTTCATGGCGTCGACCTGTGACGATCCCACGAGAATGCTGCCCAGATTGGGTGCTGACATTGGATTCCTCCTGAAGTCACGAACTGCTGGCCGGACGGTACGCCCAGCGAGAGAGCCGGACCAAGTCCGCCCGGCGAGGTTCCAGCCGAAGTTCAGGGGTAGTGTCGCCGCCACAGGGGGTTGACATGACTGACACCGCTTCGCCTCCCGCCACGGTGCCCGCGGACAAGCCGCCGCCGTCGCTGCTCACCCACATTGCGCTGCCGGTGCGCAGCCTCGACGACACCCTCGCGTTCTACGAGAAGTTCACCACCCTGGTGAAGATCTCGGAGCGCCACGACGACGAGACCAAGATGCGAACCGCGTGGCTGGCCAACCAGCGCGACATCACCACCCCGGGGGCGGCCCGCTTCGTGATCGTGCTCATGGAGGGCGCCCTGCCCAAGCAGATCACCGGCGACATCGTCGAGGAGTACGGCTTCCTCACCTCCATTGCCCACCTCGGCATCTCGCTGGACACTCGGGACGAGGTGGACGAGGTCGCCCGCCTGGCCGCCGAGGACGGCTGCCTCGTGCTCGGACCGATGTACCGCAACCCCGATGTGGGCTACATCTGCCTGATCAAGGATCCCGACGGCAACAACGTCGAGTTCTCGGTGGAGCAGGTCCTGGGCTGACCTGCCTCGCGGTCAATCAGGCGTTCTTCTCGGAGGCCGATCCGGGCACGTAGGTGCCCTTGTTGCGCCACAGCACCACCTCGGCGCCCCACGGGTCGCGGAAAGCGGCGTGGCGGGCGTCGAATTCCTCCCAGTAGTACTCGTCCCACATCTTGGTGGCGCCCATCTCAATGGCGGCGGCGAGCTTGGCCGGCGGGTCGTCGACCATGACGTATATGCGGGGCACGGGCCCGGTCACCGGCTCGGTCTCCAGGTGGATCCCGAGGTTGGGCTTGACCCCAGGCAGCACCTCGTGGAACTCGCCGGCTGGGCGCCGCTTGTACTTCCAGTCGAACAGCTTCTCGTAGAACTGCGAGGTCGCCTCCGGGTCGGGGGTGGGCAGGTCCACGAAGATGAGAGGGTTAACCATGCCGGTCGCTCCTTGATGACAGTCGACGGTTCAGGCCAACTTAGACCGGCTGATCTAGCCGGGCGACAGCGGCGTCACCCAAGGCCACGAAACGCTCGTAGTTGACCCGGTAGGCGTCGTCGGGCTCGGGCTCGATCCGGGTCATGGCGGCCAGCGGCCAGGAGTCCATGCCGGCCGCCCCGACGCCCTCCC
>JAPPKI010000187.1 GCA_028820035.1 bacterium
GGGTGGAGCAAGTGCGCCGAGCCCACCGGGAGGAGTTCAAGGCCGAGCACGGCTTCAGCCTCACCTACCTTCCCTTCATCGCCCGGGCGGTGTGCGACGCCCTTCACGAGTATCCCCACATCAACGCCTCGGTGGGAGACAACGAACTGGTAGTACACAACTACGTCAACCTGGCCGTCGCCGTCGACCTCGACTTCCAAGGGCTGCTGGCCCCGGTAGTAGTGGACGCCGATCGCAAGCGTCTGACGGCGATCGCCGAAGAGGTGGCCGACCTGGCGAGGCGAGCGCTGGCCAAGAAGCTGAACGCCGATGAAATCTCGGGGGGCACATTCACCATCACCAACCCCGGACAGTGGGGAACCATGATGCAGTTCCCCATCATCAACCAGCCCCAGGTGGCCATCTTGTCCACCGACGGGATCCGCCGCCGGCCAGTGGTGGTCACCGCCGAAGACGGCGGCGAGGCCATCGCCATCCACTCGGTGGGGGTGCTGGCCCTGGCCTGGGACCACCGGGCCTTCGACGGGGCCTACGTGGCCGCCTTCTTGGACCACGTCCGCTCCATCATCGAAACCCGCGACTGGCACGCCGAGATGCCATGAGCCTTCGATGAGCCCGCTTCGAATCCGATGGCTGGGGCGGGTGACGTATCGGGACGCCCACGCCTGCCAGCAGGCCATGTTCGAGCGGCGGGGCGACTACTTGCTGCTATTGGAGCATCCCCACGTATTCACCCTGGGCCTGCGGGGCGACGAGACCAACATTTTGGTGGATCCGGTCGAGGTGGGGGCCGAGGTGGCATACACCGACCGAGGCGGCGACGTCACCTACCACGGCCCCGGTCAGCTGGTTGGCTATCCGGTCATGACCGTGGCCGGCAAGCGGGGCGGGGGCATGGCCGACACGGTGGCCTACGTGCGCTCGGTGGAGCAATTGGTGATCGACTCGCTGGGTGATCTGGGGCTGCCCAACTGCGGCCGACTGGACGACTATCCCGGTGTGTGGGTGGATCCCGACAGCGACAACCCCCGCAAGATTGCGGCCATCGGCGTGCGCCTCAGCCGCACCCGCGCCATGCACGGCTTTGCCCTGAACGTGGACTGCGACTTGGACTGGTTCGATCGCATCGTGCCCTGCGGCATCCCCGACAAGGCGGTCACCTCGCTGGCCGCCGAAGGACGGCGGGCGACCATGCGGGAGGTAGTGGACGAGGTGGTTGCCCGAGCCGCCGACCGCTGGGGAGCGGAGGGAGTAGACCGGGCCGATGTGGCGTGGCGGCAGCGGCCCGAAGACTTGAGCCCGTTCAGCCGGGGCTTGGGCCCGGGTGATGTACCCGGCCGACCGGTCCGGCTGCAATCCCGGATGGACGAAGCCGGGCTGTCCGAGGGGCTGGCCATCAATGGGCGCAAGCCGCAGTGGATGCGGGTGCCCCTTCGGACTGGTCCCGAGTTCCGGCGACTGCGGTCGGTATTGCACAGCCGGAATCTGGTGACGGTGTGCGAGGAAGCCGGCTGCCCCAACATCTACGAGTGCTGGAACGAGGGAACGGCCACGTTCATGATCAACGGTGAGCGCTGCACTCGGGCATGCGGCTTCTGCCTGGTGGACACCCGCAAACCCGGGCCGCTCGATCACGCAGAGCCCGAGCGGGTGGCCGACGCAGTGGAGGCCATGGGCCTGGATTACACGGTGATCACCGCGGTGGCCCGCGACGACCTGGCCGACGGTGGTGCTGCTGGCTTCGCGGCTGTGGTGGATGCGGTTCGCACGCGCACCCCTGAGGTGCGGGTGGAAGTGCTCATCCCCGACTGCAAGGGCGACCCCGACGCGCTGGCCGTCGTTTTCGATGCCCAACCGGATGTGCTGAACCACAACATTGAGACAGTGGCCCGGCTCCAGCGGGTGGTTCGGCCCTCCGCGGGATACGCCCGCAGCCTGGCGGTATTGGCCCGGGCCAAGGCCGCGGGGCTCACCACCAAGTCGTCGATCATCGTCGGGCTGGGAGAGACCGACGAAGAGGTGATCCAGACCATGGCCGACCTGGCCGCGGTGGGCACCGACATCGTGACCGTGGGCCAGTATCTGCGCCCCACCACCCATCACCTGCCCGTGGCCCGATGGGTGCCGCCCGACCAATTCGAGGAGTTCCGCGCCGTCGGCCAGTCGCTGGGCATTGCCCACGTAGAAGCCAGCCCCTTAACCCGCAGCTCCCACCACGCCCAACGCGCCCACGCTCAGGCTTTGGCTTCTCCTGCCGGGGTTGCAGGAGTAGGTTGATCCCGATGTTCCAACCGCGAATGGAACGATTGCGGGCCCAGATGGTCGAGCAGCAGGTGGATGTATTGCTGTTGTCGGTGGGCGCCGACCTGCCCTACTTCTGCGGCTACGAGGCCATGCCTCTGGAGCGGCTGACCATGCTGGTGGTGCCTTGCGACGACGACGCCCGGTTGATCGTTCCGCGGTTGGAGGCCCCTCGGGTGGTGGAGCGGCCCGACGTGTTCGAAGTCGTGGCGTGGGATGAGACCGACGACCCGATCCAACTGGCCTGCTCGCTCATCGGCTCTGCCTCGGTGGCGGCCATTGGTGATCACACGTGGGCCGGGTTCCTGGTGGATCTGATGAGGGGGCTGCCAGCGGTGGAGTTCCGCCGGGCGTCAGAACTGACCAGCCCGATTCGACAGGTCAAAGATGCCGCCGAGGTGGAGTCGCTGCGGGCGGCGGCTGCGGCGGCCGACCGGGTGGCCGTCGATCTCCGATCGGGCAACATCGAGCTGATCGGGAAAACCGAGGCCGAAGTGTCGACCGAGCTGGGCCGCCGGCTGCTGGCCGAGGGACACCAGCGGGTGAACTTCGCCATCGTGGCCGCGGGGGAGAACGCGGCAAGTCCCCACCACGAGGCCGGAGAGCGGGTGATCAAGCCGGGCGAGATCGTGCTGTGCGACATCGGAGGGACGATGATGGATGCCGACGGGGTGGGCTACTGCTCCGACATCACCCGGTGCGTGCATTTGGGCGAGCCGCCCGCTGATCTGGTCGAGGCCTACGACGTGCTTTTCGAAGCCCAAGCGGCCCAAGTGGCTGCCGCGGTGGTAGGAAACAGCTGTGAGTCGGTCGACCGGGTGGGGAGGGGCATGATCGCCGAGGCTGGATTCGGCGACAATTTCATCCACCGCACCGGCCACGGGATCGGCACCGAGGCCCACGAAGATCCCTACATCGTGGAGGGCAACACCCAGGAATTGCGCGCCGGCCACGCCTTCTCCATCGAGCCCGGCATCTACCTCCCCGGTCGATGGGGTTTGCGCCTGGAGGACATCGTGGTGGCCGCGACCGACGGCCCCGACAACCTCACCACCACCGATCACCGCTTGGCCGTAATCGACGTCTGACGGAGCCTTCCACAGGTGATCGAGCTTCAGCCGGCCACGCTTCTGCTGCAACTCGCCGTGGGCGGGCTGGCGTTCACCTGGCTCACTACCCGACGGCGGGAGGCCGGGCTGGGCTACGGCTGGCTTATGCGCAGCACCTTTGGGCTGGTTGCCGCGGGCGGTGCCTGGCTGGGTTTTGCCACCGACCCGGTACCGGTGCGGGACTGGACCGCAGTGGCGACCGCCGCGGCCACTGGTCTGGCTTTGGCGGTGTCGGTGGTGCGGCGAAGGGCTGGCGTGAGCAGGCAGCGGGAGCGGGTGGAACGGCGCAGCGCGGAGATCGCCGAGATGACCGGCATCGACCGGGAGGAGCAGCGGTTCGACCGCACCCAGCCGGAGTTCCCCCCCGTGCTGGACCTGATCGCGCCGGCAGTGGGTTTGATCGGGGTGGTGGCCGGAGGGTTGGACGCGGGCGATCCGGCCGCGCTGGCCGTGGCCCGCACTGTGATCGGGGCGTTCTTCCTCGGTGCAGTCACCGATGCCATGCTCTTGGGCCACTGGTATCTGGTGCAGCCTGGTTTGGCTCGGGGCCCGCTGCTGGAGCTGGTGCGTTGGACCGGGCTGCTTTGGCTGCCCGAGCTGGTGGTGATGCTGTGGCCCACTGGCATGGGATCGGTGCTCAGCGGAACCATCGACGATGGCTACAACGGGCTGCTGGCCTGGTTCTGGGTAGCGTGCGTGGTGACCACCGCAGGTCTCGTGGTGCTGGCCCGCGCCGCGTTGCGGGAGCGGTTCTACTCGGCGGTGATGGCGGCAACAGGGCTCTTGTATCTGGGGATACTGACTGGGTTCGGGATGGATTTGGTGGCCCGAGTGCTGCTGGACACGGCGTAACCACCCCCCGCCCTCGGGGGTAGGTCCCCCTGGCTTATTTTGAATAGGGGGTTAGCGGGCGACGAAGTATTTGGCTTGGGGGTGGTGGCAGATGAGGGCGGAGGTGGTTTGCTCGGGTTGGTATTGGAAGCTGGTCTCCTCTCCGACTTGGATGCCGATGCGCTCGGCGTGGAGGAGTTGGGCCACGGTGAGGTTGTCTTCGAGGTCGGGGCAGGCGGGGTAGCCCCAGGAGTAGCGGCCTCCCCGGTACTGCTGGCGGAAAAGGCCGATGAGGTTGGGCCCGTCCTCATCGGCGAATCCCCATTCGGTGCGAATGCGGTGGTGCCAGTGCTCAGCCAGGGCTTCGGCCATCTCCACCCCGAGGCCGTGAAGCAGCAGGTAGTCCTGGTAGCGGTTGTCGGCGAACAGCTTGGCCGTGGCCTTCGACACCTCGGCGCCCATGGTCACGATGTGAAAGGCGGCATAGTCCACCTCGGCGCCGTCGGCGGGCCGGAAGAAGTCGGCGATGCACAGATGCGGGTCCTTGGGCTGCCGGGGATAGCGGAATCGGCAGAGCTCGGCGGTGCGCTGTGGGGAATCCCACACCACCAGGTCGTCACCGCTCCCGTTCACCGGGAAGTAGCCGTACACCACTTGGGGCACCAGCAGTCGGTGGGCCATGGCCGAGGCGAGCTGCTCGCGCATCGTGGGGCGGATGCGCTCTTTGAACGAGGGGTCGTCCTCGCCCTCGACCGGACGGAACTGCCACTGGTTGCGGAACAGGGCGGTCTCGTTCACGTACTCGGCGATGTCGGCCACGGGAATGCCCTTGACCACCCGAGACCCCAAGAACGGGGGTTTGAAGACGGGATTGTCGATGGCCACCGATGGCGCCCTGTCCGGGATTTCGCCGCCCGCGACGCCGGCGGCGTCACGACGGGCCCGGCGGGGCAGGTCGCGACCGCCCGGGCGGCGTCCGAAGTCGGGGTCTTCGGCGCCGGTGCGGCGCAGCTCGCCCAGCCGGTCCATCACCGCCAGGCCCTCGAAGGCGTCCTTGCCGTAGAACACCCGGCCCTGATAGGTCTCCCGCATGTCCCGCTCCACGTAGGTGCGGGTGAGCGCGGCGCCGCCCAAGAGCACCGGGAGGTGGTGGAGGCCCCGGGTGTTCAGCTCCTCCAGGTTGTCCCGCATTATCAGTGTGCTCTTAACCAGCAGACCGCTCATGCCCAGGGCGTGGGCGTCCACCTCCAGAGCCCGGTCGATCATCTCGGAGATCGACACCTTGATGCCCAGGTTGTGAACCTCATAGCCGTTGTTGGTCAAGATGATGTCCACCAGGTTCTTGCCGATGTCGTGGACGTCGCCCTTCACGGTGGCCAGCACGAGCCGGCCCTTGGCCCCGGTCTCGTCGGCTTTCTCCATGTGGGGCTCCAGGTACGAAACCGCGGCCTTCATGGTCTCGGCCGACTGGAGCACGAACGGAAGCTGCATCTCCCCGGAGGCGAACAGGTCGCCCACTGCCTTCATGCCGACCAGCAGCGTGTTGTTGACGATGTCCAGCGCCGGCGCAGCGGCCAGCGCCTCGTCGAGGTCGGCCTCCAGCCCGTCGCGGTCGCCGTCGATGATCCGCCGCTCCAGCCGCTGCTCCACCGGCCATCCGGAGCGGTCTTCTTTGACAGTGGCGGCGGCGGTCACGTTCTCGAATGCGGCCAACAGCTCGGTCAGCGGGTCGTAGTCGTCCTGGCCCTCCGCGGCGGTCCCGGCCGAACCCCGGCGGTCGTAGATAAGGTCCAGGCACACGTCTCGATGGCGGGGATCGACCCGGTTGAGCGGGATGATCCGCCCGGCATGAACGATGGCCGAGTCGAGCCCGGCGTCGAGGCACTCGTGCAAAAACATGGAATTGAGCACATGGCGGGCGGCGGGCTTCAGCCCGAACGACACGTTGGACACCCCCAGTGTGGTGTACGCGCCGGGCAGCTCGGCCTTTATCCTTCTGATGGCCTCGATGGTGGCCAGGCCGTCCTTTCGCAGGTCGTCGTCGCCGGTGGACAGCGGAAACGTCAAGGCGTCGAAGATCAGATCGGAGGCCGCCAGCCCGTAGCGCTCGACGGCCAGGCGGTGCAGGCGGTGGGCCACCCGCATCTTCCACTCCAGGTCGCGGGCCTGGCCCTCCTCGTC
>JAPPKI010000477.1 GCA_028820035.1 bacterium
TCGATAGCGAAGTAGTCCTCGAAGAAGCCGAGGCAGAACGCGCCGGCATCGAGGGCATACTCGGTGAGATGGCCTTTGCCAACAGGGTGCACGATGCGCAGCGGCGTGCCATTTGCGTCCACCGGCTCGGTGGCTTCCAGCGGGCCGACGATGAAGGCCAGCAGATAGGTGGACATCTCCATGGTGGGGGCGAACGTCACCGCTCGCTGCCCGTCGCCGGTGGGCTGGGAGTTGATCTCGGCCCCCGACGACACTGCCATCAGGTCGTCGGGCACCACCAGGGTCACCTCGAACACCGCCTTGATGTCGGGCTCGTCCCAGCACGGGAACGCCCGCCGGGCATTGGTCGATTCGAACTGCGTGGTGGCGATCACACGCTCATTGCCGTCGTCGTCGGTGAACGTGGAGCGGTAGAACCCCCGAAGCTGATCATTAAGCGCGCCGGCGAAGCTCAAATTCAGTCGGGCCGCCCCCACCAAAACCGGCTCGCCCAACCGCAGCACTGCCCGCTCGTGCTTGTCGTCGTAGTCGATCCCCGCCAGCGCCACGCCGTCTAGATCGCCTTCGTTGATCTCCAACTCAGCCGCATTGAGCACAATCTCGCCCACCGGTGCCAGCACCTCGATGTCCACCCCCACCGTCCCGGCAAACGTGAACGCCTCCAGGTCAGGCTCCAACCGCAGCTCATACCGCCGCGGCACCACCATCCGGGGCAGCCGATAGGGGTTGGATGAGTCTTCGGTCATCGGGCGATGTTAGATGAGGCACTCCGCACGTTTGCTAAGACCGGAAGATGGTGAACATTGTGCTGGTTCATGGGGGCGTGGTTTTGAAAGCAGTATGCAATCTGCTGGTAATGCTGTCATAATGCTTGCATAGCAGTGCAGATCACCATTAGGGGAGTTCCGGAGGACGTCCGGGATGCGTTGGCGGCTCGGGCCGCGCTGAAGCGGCAGTCGATGCAGGAATACTTGCGGGGAGAGCTGGTACGCATAGCGGAGAGGCCCACTTTGGAATCATGGCTGGACGAGGTTCGCCGCCGCAAAGACGCCGCCGGTACCAGCATTGCGTCCTCGGCAATCCTTGATGCCAGGGACGCAGACCGCCGGTGAGCGCGGTCGTCGACGCGTCGGTGCTGGTAGCGGCGCTAATCGATTCCGCCCAAGACGGCCCGTGGGCTGAAGCGGCCATCGCACAGGGGCAATTGGCCGCGCCGGAAATGGCAATGGCTGAAGCGACAAACATCTTGCGACGCATGGAGCAGTCCGGCCAGGTCTCACGGTTGGAGGCCACCGCGTCCTTTCGCGATCTGCTGCGTCTCGATGTGGAGCTCTACCCGTTTTCGCCGCTAGCCGAGCGTATCTGGGAGCTCCGAGCCAACGTGACCAGCTACGACGCTTGGTATGTGGCGCTAGCGGAGGCGCTTGACAATCCACTGTTCACACTCGACCGCAAGCTGAGCAACGCCAGTGGCGTCCAATGCGAGGTGGTTGTCCCGCCAGAATGAACGTGGATTTCAAACTGGTTTCGGCTGACGGCCAATCAGCGGGTTTGTGCTTTGGGAGCGTCTCAGTTGGGGGCTTGGTCGCTGCGGTGGATGGCGCGGGTGTCTAAGCCGAGGTAGCTGGTGATGACGGCGGGGTTGGATCGGACTTCGGGGGGTGTTCCCTGGGCGATGATGGAGCCGGCTTCGAGGCAGTAGACGCGGTCGCTGATCGACATGATGAGGGGCATGTCGTGCTCCACAATGAGCATGGCGGCGTTGAGATGGCGGCGGATTTCAACGATGAGCGGGCCGAAAGCCTCGGCCTCTCGCTGCGCCACTCCGGCAGTGGGCTCATCGAGGCACAGCATCTGGGCGTTGAGGGCGAGGAGTCCGGCCAGCTCGACAATTCTTCGGGTGCCGGTGGAGAGGTCGGCGATCTGGCGGTCGGCGTAGCGGCCCAGTCCGAGGAAGTCGATCAGATCGCTGGCTTGGGTTTGCGAAGCACGCTTGCCCCGGGCAGAGCGGGCCCCGGTTGCAACTCTCCTTGTCACAAGTCTGCTCAGACTGGGGGAGGGCGCCGAGGAGGCGGCAACGAGTACCGATTCCCGCACGGTGAGTTCGGGAAACAGGGTTGCGGCTTGGAAGGTGCGGCCGAGGCCTCGCCGGGATCGCTCGGCGGGCCTGAGGCGGTGGATTGGCACGCCGTACAGCTCGACGCGGCCCTTGGACGGGACGAATCCGCCGATTGCGTTCATCAGGGTCGACTTGCCGGCGCCGTTGGTGCCGATGAGTCCGACGATCTCACCGGGGGCTACCTCGATATGGGCGTTGTCAACCGCCAATCGGCCGCCGAAACGAACGGAGATCTCCGTAGCTCGTAGGGCTGGACCAGAAGTCTCGGGCACCGGGGCCGGTGCGGGGAGCGCGGCGGGCACCGAGTGGGTTTGCTTGGTTGGTGGGGGAGGCCGGCGGACTTCCAACCAGGTGACGATCCGGTCGCGGGCCGAGTAGGCGATCTGAACAAGGCCGCTGGGAAAGTACAGCAGGAGAATCAGCAGGCCGACGCCCGAGGTGAACAGGGGGATCAGTCGGTTGGTGGGAGCGAAGGCGGGAAGGCCGATCACCCACAGGGCGCCGAACACTGGCCCGATGGTGGCGCCGATGCCGCCGATGATGGCCATGGAGATCAGCCGCAGCGACTCCCCGGTTCCGAAGAAACGGCCGGTCAGGGGGACCTGGTGTATCACTCCGGCCAACAGGCCCCCGCCCAGCCCGGCAACGGCGCCGGCCAATACGAAGGCCCGCAGCTTGGTTCGCGCCGGGCGAATGCCATAGGCCGCCGCGGCATCGGCGTTGTCCCGCAGGGCTCGGATGGCCCGGCCAAAGCTGCTGCGGTGAATGCGGGCTACCGCAATAAGCACCACGGCCAATATCACGAGCAGCAGCCAGTAGTAGGTGCGCTGATTGTCGAGGTCGAGCCCGAATAGTTGCCCCCGTCGGAAGGAGACTGAGTCGGTGCTTCCGCCGCTGAAGATGGGCCGACGGAACAGGTACTCCTCGGTGGCCAGGGCGAGAACAAACGTGGCCACGGCCAGTAGCAGGCCGCGCACTCGCAATGCGCCCACGCCCACCAGACCGGCGAACCCGGCGGCTATCACCGCTCCGAGCACAACTGCGACCGCAAAGGGGATGCCGCTGGATTCAAAGTCGACCAGCCGATTGTCGCCCCAGCCGATGTCCAGTTGGATGCCCCGTTGGAAAGAAGCCGCTGAGACGGCGCCGATTCCGGCAAATGCCATCTGACCCAGCGAAAGCTGACCGGCCCATCCGGTGATGATGGCCACCGACACCGCGCAGATCCCGAAGGCCAAGATGCTGGCGTAGGTGATCTGTCGTGACGGGGTGGCAACCACAATGGGCAGCAGCACCGCAATAGCCCCAGCAAGGCCCAGGGCGATCCTGCCCAGGTGCCGGACCCACCAGATAGACAGCAGGTGCTGGGGAATGGAGCGGATCCTGGGGGCAAACGAGTACCGCCCCGGAGCGTCGTCGTCTTGGCGGCGCTGAATCGCCACCGCCACCAACACCCCTACCAGCAGGACAAACTCAAAGAGCCCACCTTCCACCGGGTAGTTGAACTTGACCAGCGAGAACGCCACCCCCACCCCCACCCCACCGACCAGCGAGAGCGGAAACGACCGCATCCGGGCGATGACCGCGGCAGCCAGGGAATTGGCCATGGTGGTGAGTCCGACGGTCTCCAGGCCGCTCACGCTGCGGTCGGCCGACAGCAGGATCACCGCGATGGTGGACACCACCCCGGCAATCACCCAGATGGTGAGCGAAATCCGCTTTGGGCTGATGCCCGAGACTCGCGACAAGTCGGGGTTGGCCGAAGTGGCCTGAACCGTTCGACCGTAGGGCGTGCAGTCGAGCAGCAGGCCGAGCGCAATGGCCACCAGGGGGGCGACGATCAGCACGCTGAGCTGGGGACCGGTGATGAAGAGTCCGACCACATCGGTGAAGGTTGTGTCGACGATGACGGGATAGCGGACGCCGATGCCCCCGCCGACCTCGGGATAGGCCAAGAGGATGCCCTGAGCCAGCTGGGCAACCCCGATCGTGGCCACCAGCAGGATCACCCTCGGTGCGGTGAACAACCGGCGCACCACCCCGGCTTCCACAATGGCGGCAAAGAAGGCACCCACCGCGATGGCGATGAGGACCGCGGCCCAGAGGGGGACGCCCCAGCGCAATGCCAACAGGGCCAAGAGGCCAGCACCGGGCAAGCCCAAGTTTCCGGCCGCGAAATTGATGACCCGGGAGGAGCGGAACACCAGGACGATTCCCATGGCCAGCATCCCGTACACCAGTCCGTTCACCACGCCGTCGAAGATGAGCTGGCGATTGGCCTCGAGGAACCCCAGCGGCATCAGCCCCCCTCGTCCCCCAAGAAAACGGCTCTGGCCAGGTCATCTCGCTCAGCAAGTTCAGAGGCCGGGCCTTCGAAACGCACTTGGCCCTTCTCGATGAACACCGCTCGGTCAGCCAATTCCAGGGCGATGTTGAGCGACTGCTCGACGATGACAATGGTCTGCCCGGTGGATTGGAGTCGCTCGATATGGCCCATCAGCTCGGCCACCGCAGTGGGAGCCAGGCCGAGGGACAGCTCGTCGATGAGGAGGACTTCGGGCGGGCACAACAGGGTTCGGGCCAAGGCCAGCATCTGCTGTTGGCCGCCCGACAAGGCATCTGCGCGGTCGTCGAGGCGGGAGCGAAGCTCGGGAAACAGCTCAAGGGCGTGCTCGATGCGGCGCTGCCGCTCAGCCTTGTCGTCTCGAAGCTGGTAGGCCCCCATTTCCAGGTTGTGGCGCACGCTGAGCGGCGCCCACACGCCGTTTCCCCCCAGCAAGGTCTGGATGCCCATATCCGTTCGCTGCTCGGGGGTCGAGAAGGTGATGGTGCGGCCGCCCAGGCGCACCACTCCCCGCTCCGGGGTGCCGAGGCCGGCGATGACCCGCAAGATGGTCGACTTGCCGGCGCCGTTGGTGCCCAGCAAGGCCAGGGTCTCGCCCTTGCGGACTTCGAAGCCCACGTCGAAAAGAACCTGGACGTTGCCGTAGCTGAAGTCGATGTCGGCCAATTGCAGGGCGGGAATGTGCTCGGGGTTCTCCCGTTGGCGATCGCTTTCGGCCTGCTCCTCAAGTATCTCGGCCACGTTGCGCGACAGGTCGCGCCGGATGTGGCGGGCGCCGTTCAACATGAAGGCCCCGCCGACGATGGTGGAGGGCAGGCCCAGCACCAGGATGGTGGTCTTGGGGCCGCTGGCATCGACCACCATGGCCGACAACAGGCCGCCGCCGGCCGCACCGATGAAGAAGATGTACAGCGTGGACAGTGCCGAGCCGATGCCCCGAAGCCGGTAAGGGACGACGGCTTGCATGAGGGGCCCGACCATGGCGAAGGCCGCGAACATCATCAATGCACCGGGGACGTCCAGCACGGCGAAGAGCCATGGGTTGGGCATGTTGAACTGAATGGGCAACAACAGAGCGGAGGGAAGGATGAGGGCACCGATCAGCCCCATCGCCCGGGTGGGATTCTGGCGATATAGGCGATCGAACCATCGGCCGACGAACGGCATGATGGCGATCACTCCTACGCCCGACGCGGTGGTGAGGGTGCCACGGCCCAGAGGCCCCAGGCCGTACTCGTCCTCCAGGAACAACGAGGTGAGCACTGGTCGGCTGAATAGACCGAAGCCCAGCGCCGCGAAGCCGAGGAGCACCGTGCGCAGGGTCGCCACCTTGTTGAGCCGGGCGAACGCCGCTTCAAGCGAGATGGGGGCCGGGTCGCCAGCGTCGCCGGCCTTGCCCAGAACATCGGTCTTCTCCCACTGGCCTCGCACCGGCTCAGGGAGCCGGAAGGCCAGCACGGCCACCACGGCCACCGGGATCCACAGGGTGTAGTAGGTCCAACGCCAGCTGACGACGGCGGCAATGCCCCCCACCAGTACGGGGCTGATGATGCTCACCGTGCGTCCCGACATGATGGTGAGCGAAGCGATGCGGCCCCGCACCCCGATGGGGTACTGGTCGGCGATGAGCGAATTGTGGACCGGCAGGGTGTTGGACTTGGCGATCCCGGTCCCGAGCCGGGCAAAGAAGAACACCGCCACATTGCGGGCCAGGCCCGACAGCAGCGAGAAGAACCCGAAGGCGAGGCCGGCCGCCCCGATGACCGGTCCCCGGCGAAATCGATCGGCGAGCCAGCCCATGGGCAATGCACCTAAGAACACAAACGACACCGAGGCGGCGCCCAAGAAAACGATGACCCCATCACCAACCCCGAAGCTGTCGCGGATCTCAGGAGCGAGAACTGCCAGCGCCGCCGCTTCAAGCTCATCGAGGC
>JAPPKI010000381.1 GCA_028820035.1 bacterium
ACGCCCACACCGACATCAACGAGCACATGTTCGGCGAGGCCATCGCCCACGGCACGCCGTTTCGCCGGGCGGTGGAGGAAGGGCTGCTCGATACCCACCGGGTGGCCCAGATCGGGGTGCGGGGCACCGGTTATGCCGCCGACGACTTCGATTGGTCGAGGGAGCAGGGCTTCCGGGTGGTTCAGGTGGAGGAGTGCTGGAACCGCTCGCTGGAACCGCTCATGGCCGAGGTGCGGGAGAAAGTGGGCGGCGGGCCGGTGTACATGAGCTTCGATATCGACGCGCTCGACCCGGCGTTTGCCCCCGGCACCGGCACCCCCGAGATCGGCGGGCTCACCGCGCCCCAGGCGCTGGAGATCATCCGAGGCTGCCGGGGCCTCAACCTGGTCGGCTGCGACCTGGTAGAGGTGGCCCCCATCTACGACCCCACCGGCGCCACCGCCCTCACCGCCGCCAACCTGCTATTCGAAATGCTGTGCGTAATGCCGGGGGTCAACTACTCGGATTGAGCGGTGCCTGGGGCGGAAGCAAGGCGTAAAGGAGGTTGACGTTTGCTTTCCACTCTTGACCGTCTCGAACGATCAATCCTGCTTTGGCTAGTCGATTCAAGTCTCGGCTCAGAGTCCGAGGGCCAGTTCGGGCGTAAGCGGCGGCCAGTGACGGGGTGAGACCAATCAGGTCATCTCTGGAGACAGCCCGATCCGCAGGCATGGCCAGCACCAGAGAGCGTTGGCGTGCGCTGGCTGAACTTGTTGGGAACCGATTCATTACTTCGGTGACGTAGTCAGCCCAAGAGACTTCGAGCTGTTGTCCGCGCACCAATTCGATTTGCTCTTGCAGTCCATCTAGCAGGCCCTGAATGGCGTATGTCACGAAGTTGACTGTCGAGCCTGATCGGCTGGAGGCTTGCAACTCGCGGTAGTACTGATCGCGGGTGAGGTTGTAGTGGTTGGAGAGCAGGTGTGCGGCCAGCAGAGGCATCTGCCCAGATCGAGCCAGCAGCATGAACTCCAAGAGTCTTGCGGTGCGTCCGTTGCCGTCGCCGAAGGGGTGGATCCATGCGATGTAGAGATGGGCATACACCGCTTGGATGATGCTGAGCGCGAAGATCGAGTCCGCGTCGTCGGAGCGAAACTCGGTGCCCTCGAGCCATTCGGCGAGACGGCCAACCAGTAGCGGGCAGTCCTCCGCGGGCGCTCCTCGATAGTTGCCCACTACGACGGAGTGACCTCTAAACACGCCGGGCCTCGCGTCAGATGCGTGCTCGGTGTCTTTGAGCACTTGCCGGTTGTAGTCGCAGATCAATTCAGCCGTGACCGGCGGTAGCTCTCCGCTGAGAGACTGGCGGTCGATGTCGGTGAGGGCATCAAGCACATTTCGCACTTCACGTTCTTGGTACGCCCGTGATGGGGGCGCGGTGTACTCGCCACGGTGAATGCCAGCAACTTGATCTTCGTCAAGAGTGTTGCCCTCGATGGCTGTTGTCGCATGCGCTCCCTTAATGAGCGCCACTTCCTTGAGGTATTCGGCGAGTCCGGGTGTGAGCGGGGTGCTGGAGATCTGTTCGCAAATTGCCCTGGCCTCGCCCAGCTGCATCCACGTTTGAGGTCGTAGATCGTTGATATCAGCGGCGCTGAACGTGATCCACGGATGGGATTCCTCGTAGGCCTTCACCAGCAGGAACTTACAATCTACCCCATAAATTGTCCATCAGATTGTCTCAATTCTTGTCCGCAGGGTTGCGCAGCTAATTTCCGCTGAGTCTGGCGCGCAAGAGCCCGGCCGCTCACCGTCCGGAGAGGGACCGGGCTCCACTTCCTCGGGCTACTGCCCTCGGCCTTCTAGATTCTAGCGGCGTAATTTCCTCAGGCCATCTGAGATTCCCCAGTCAGGGCTGGCGAGCCTTCCTGTACATATCCCCGATGTGGTCGACCTGGCCTTCTGTGAGGTGAAAGATCGGCTCGGTGCGCTTCAGAGCGTGCTCAATGGCGTCTCGCCGATCCTCGGGTGTGATCGGCCGCGACACAGTATTGCCATCCTTTCGGCTCTTTCTCTTGCCCATCAGATACCTCCTCATTTCCTTTCTGATTCCTGCTGAAATTGTCTTACCCCTGTGTGGGATCGTGCCTAGTCCTAGGCTTCTCGGCGCCATCGCCCTCACCGCCGCCAACCTGCTGTTCGAAATGCTGTGCGTAATGCCAGGGGTGCAGTACTCGGACTGAGCGGACTCGCCTAAACCCCTGTGCAGTTCTAGGTGGGGCTTTGGTAGAGTTCATGGACTGTTCCCCGCCTTCCCGGTTCCGCCGGGAATGGCGGGGCATATTCGTTTTGGGAGGCATCTCAGTGACAAGTGTCGCAGTGTTCATCGACTATGAGAACACCCGATTTGGGGCACGGGAAGTCTTCGGTGACCCTCAACGCGATCCCTACACATTCGGGCATGTCAAGCCGCTGAGGCTCGCGTTGTTGCTAAAGCAACTCGGTGAGAAGATCGATCCCGCTCGAAAGCTCACTGCGGTGTACGTATACCGGGGCAGACCGGGCCCCAAGAGTGGCCCGCGGGCACAGGCTGGGTCCGCGCGACAGATCGACGCGTGGGAATCCCAACCGCTGGTGTCGGTCAGGAGCCGCCCGCTGCGCTACCAACCGACGGCATGGTCGATGGGCAAGCCCACCGCGTGGCGAGCCGAAGAGAAGGGCATTGATGTACTGATGGCGCTCGACATCGCAATCGGAGCCCGCGACAGTCACTACGACGTTGCCGTGGTGATGTCTGCCGATTCAGACCTCGCTCCAGCAATCGAGGTTGCCCTCGAGGCTGGAAAGCGGGTTGAGACAGCAATGTGGTGGAGTCCGGATCATCCTCATCGAAAGATGAGAATCCCAGGTCAGCGTCTATGGAATCACCAACTTGACGCCAATCGCTTCGCGCAGGTGCGAGACGACACCGACTACTCGCCCCGACCGTGACCCTTCGGACCTGACCAGAGTAAATGGAGGACTCCGCCCTTGGGACTTCGGCCAGCCGTTTTCCTGAGCCTCTCCAATAGGGGGCAGCCCTACGCATAGGCCAGTGCACACTGAGACCTATATCTGGTCATCGGCCGTCCTCTAGCCTTGATGCGGCATGTCGATACAGAACGAGCCTAGGGGTCACGGCCAAAGTTGGGGATGTAACCAGTTGACGGTACCCATCATGGGAGCCGCATTGCCGTGAGAGTTATTGACAACATCAACGAACTGCTTGGCGAGGAAGTCTACGGCTGGGTCGACGCCTCGTGGCTCGACCTCAAGAGATAAGACGAGGCAACCGCCTGCTCAGGTTCCCGGCCTATTGCGGCCGGGGGCGGCGGGGCAAGAACGCGCTGGTTTGCTGGATGTACTCGTCGTAGCCGGGGCGTTTTCTCTTCATGCGGTGCTCCACCAGGGGCACGCCGGACACTTTGACCAGAATCCAGGTGATCATTACCGGCGCGATCAGTCCCACGATCCCGATCGGTGTGGAAGCAGCCACCAAACCGATGCCCCACCAGGCGGTGGCGTCGCCGAAGTAGTTGGGATGACGGCTGTAGCGCCACAGGCCACTATCCATCAGCTTCCCTGCGTTGGTCGGATCTGACTTGAACCGGGCGAGCTGCCAATCGCCAATGGCCTCGAAACCGAAGCCGATCAGGAACACCACTGCGCCGATCACCCACAGTGCACTCCAACCCCGATCGGCGTCGCTGATGCCGATCATGAGGGGAAGCGACATCACCCACATAGCCGCGGCCTGCAAGCCGAACACCCGCACCAGGCTGGTGAGCCAGAAGCGGTCGCCGGCTCTTCGGCGCATGGACTGGTAGCGGAAGTCCTCTTCCGCGCCGATGTTGCGAAACGCCAAATGGACAGCCAACCGCAATCCCCATGTGGTGGCCATGGCCACCAACAGGGCAGTCCGCACGCCGTGTCCGTCGGTGACCAGCAGGCTCACCCAGGCCACCACCACAAAGCCGAAGCCCCACAAGATGTCGACGATGCCGGCATCTCGAATCGCCACGCTGATGGCCCACACCGCCAGCATCATCCCGGCGATCACCGCCGCAGCCACCCAGAAGACCATCTGCGATCAGCGTACCGTTGTGGGCTGTGGACTCCACTTACCGCCACGTGTTGCTGACCTTCACCAACCCGGTGATCGGCCAGGAGGCCCGGTATCACCGGTGGCACGACGTTCATCTCTGCGAGGTGGTGTCATGCGATGGGGTGGTCAGCGGGCAGCGCTACCGGATGAGCCCCGACGCCGACACGCTGACACCCGGGTGGATGCGCACCCACGCCGACCGCAGCGATCTGCCAATGCCATTCGAGTTCTTGGCCGTGTATGAGATCGAGGGCGACCTGGCCGCGGCCATCGAGGCGATTTCCACCAAAGACGACTACTCCATTCGGCCCGGCGACAGCCTCGACCACGACACCGCGGCCAGTTGGGCATTCACCCAGACCGGTGCCCAAATCGGCTCGGCCGGCCCCGGTGAGGTTGACCATCTTGGGATATCGCTGGCCAATCCCACCAAGGGCAACCTCGAGTGGTTTGAGCACTGGTACACCATCCACTACCGGGAAGTAATGGCGACCCCTGGCTTTCTAACCGGGCGGCGCTACTGGGCCGCCGCCAACACCCTCACCCCCCAATGGGCCATCGACCACGGTGAGACCGGCCCCAACGGAATGCCGTTTCAGCACCTGGTTGTGTACGAAGTGGGTTCACCGTACGCCGAGGCCAAACCAGCGCTAGAGGAGCAGCGGAAGAACTTCACCGTGTTCCCCGACGGCGCCATGGACTACGACGAGATCATCGCCTGGCGCTACACCCCATTCGGCGAGCGGGCCGAGCAGTCCGGCTAGGCCCCTTGGCGGAATCCAGCTTTTTGCATGGCAAATGGCATGTCGGGGTCGAGCACTTCTTGGATTTCGATCACGTTGCCGTCGGGGTCGCGCCCGTAAGTTGCCCGCAGTTGCAGCTTCTCCCCCCTCTCGCCCAGTTCCTCCTTTGTGGGTGGCGGCCGGTGGAAGCGCATTCCGGCGGCCTGTAGCCGCTCGTACTCAGCGTCGATGTCGGTCACGTTGAGGGCAAAGTGGGTATAGCCGTGGTCGCAAACTGGCCGGTCGGGGTCGGAGGGAGCCCCGATCGGCTCGTGAAACTCGAAGAGTTCAATGAACACATTGCCAGCCCGCAATATCAAACTGCTGGCCGCCGAATTCTCCAGCCCAACGATGCTGTCGATGATCTTGTTATCGGTCCACCCCCTCTCATCCACCACCTCGAATCCGAGTACCTCGGTGTAGAACTCCCGCATCCGGACCAGGTTCCCGGTGGACAATGCGATGTGATGGACCCCGTTGATCATGGTTCTTTTTTCCCGGTAGCCATACGCGGAGCGTACTGCCGGGCAAGGCCTCACTTCGACAAGCGTCCTGCCCCATTGGACGTGCTGAATTATCTTGGCGCCAGACCACAAGACCGTCGGAGAGGCCGCCATGTCAGAAGAAATCAGAACCTTGTTGGCCCGCTATTCCGACGCGGTGTGCCGTTTCGACGCCGATCAGTGGGCAGCCACTTGGGCCGCCGACGCCGTGTGGGAAATGGGCCCGATGACCAAGACCGGTCGGGGTGAGATCTCCACGTCCTGGCAAGGCATGCTCGCTCGCCTCGACGGCGTGATCCACGCCTACCTCAACGGCTGGGCCGATCTCGATGAAGAGGCGGGTACCGGTACCGGGCGCTGGTACGTGATCGAGCACTTCAAGCGCCCCGACGAAGGCCCCATGACTATGTACGGCTACTACGACGACGAATACTGCCAGGAAGAAGGCGAGTGGAAGTTCGCCCGCCGCGCCCTCCACCGCATCTACTACGGCCCGCCCGACATGTCCGGCGACTTCACCGGCTTCGGCCTCTGACCCCTTATCGGCGCTGAGTCGGTCATCGTAGGATGCAGCCCATGGCTGCGGGCAGTGGATCGGGGTTTCTGGTCGGGGTGGACATTGGAGGTACGTTCACCGACGCAGTGGTGATGACGCCTGACGGTGTGGTGGCGGTGGGGAAGGTGTCCACCACCCCCGACGACTTCTCGGTGGGCTTTTTGCCGGGATCGATGCCGCTGCCGCCGAGCTGGGGTTGTCCACCGTTGATCTGCTCGCCCAGACCGACCGCATCGCGCACGGCACCACGGTGGGGATCAACGCTCTGGTCACCGGGGCGGTGGCCCGCACCGCGCTGATCACCACCAAGGGCCATGCCGATGCCATCCGGGCTATGGGCGGGGAGGGCCGCATCCTGGGTGCGTCCATCGAGGAACTGCTGGACTATCGGCTCAGCTC
>JAPPKI010000157.1 GCA_028820035.1 bacterium
CACCCCGTTGAGCGAGCACAGGTTCACGATCCGGCCGTACTGCTGATCCCGCATGACCCGAAAGGCGGCCTGCATGGCCCACAGCGGGCCGTACAGCCCCACGTGCATGGCGTCGTTCATGAGCTGGTCGGTCTTGACCTCCACCCGGCACAGCTCCCCTCCGCCCCAGGCGTTGTTGATGAGCACGTCCAGA
Source organism: bacterium (assembly GCA_028820035.1). GTDB lineage: Bacteria > Actinomycetota > Acidimicrobiia > Acidimicrobiales > Bin134 > Poriferisocius. The sequence goes on from JAPPKI010000157.1 coordinate 194, forward strand.
CGGCCCCACTGGTCGACCGCAGCGTCCACCATGGCCAGCACCTCGTCCTTGTCGGCCACGTCCACCCGCATCGGACGGGCCTCGACATTGAACTCGTCGCGCAGTTCGCCGGCCACCCGCTCGGCAGCCGCATTGTCGATGTCGGTGACCAACAGCGTGGCCCCTTCAGCCGCGAACCGTCGGCAGATGCCGTGTCCGATGCCGTCGCCTCCGCCGGTGACCACCGCCACCCGGTCGTCCAGTTGTCCCATTGTGGTGCTCCTTCTCGATGTTGCAGCAGGGGAGAGGTTGCTCAGAAGGCGATCACCGAGCGCAGCGTCTCGCCCGCCTTCATGGCGGCGTAGCCGTCGTTTACCTCAGTGATATCGATGGTGGCCGACACCATCTCGTCTAGCTTGAGCCGCCCGTCCAGGTAGAGGTCGATGAACTTGGGCATGTCCAGGCGGAAGCGGTTGCCGCCCATCAGCGACCCCTGAAGCTTCTTCTCGCTCAAGATGATCTCCCCGCCTGGGATGGTCACCTTGCTGGTCATAGGCAGCATCCCAATGACCGTGGCCGTGCCGCCAATGCCGATCATGGCCCAGGCTTGCTCGGCAGTGGCGCTCAGGCCGATCGCCTCAAACGAGTAGTCGGCGCCGCCTCCGGTGATCTCGTGGACCGCGGCCACCGGGTCGACCTCCGAGGCGTTCACCGTGTGGGTGGCACCCAGCGTGCGGGCCATCTCCAGCTTCGAGGCCACCAGATCGACCGCGATGATGGGCGTGGCTCCCACGATACGGGCGCCCTGGACGGCCGACAGTCCGATGCCGCCGCAGCCGATCACCACCACGCTCGATCCGGCGGGCACCACCGCGGTGCGCATGACCGCGCCGAGCCCGGTGGTAACCCCGCAGCCGATAAGCGCGGCCCGGTCCAATGGCATGTCGTCGCGGATCTTGACCACCGCCCGCTCGTGTACCAGCAACTCCTCGGCGAACGACCCCAGACCGGCGAAGGCGGTGCAGCCCCGGCCGTCGTCGAACCGCAGAGAAGGGGTGGGGCGGCCCGAGCGCATGGAATCAGCGTCGAGGCACAGATAGGGCTTGCCCTGGAGGCAGGTGCGGCACACCCCGCACCACATCGACACGCAGGTGATGACGTGGTCGCCGGGCTTCACATAGGTCACGTCTTCGCCCACCGCGGCCACCACACCGGCAGACTCGTGGCCCATCACCATCGACTGTGCCACCGGCCAATGCCCGTCCATGAAGTGCAGGTCGGAGTGGCAGAGCCCGGCATGGGTGGTATTGATGAGCACCTCGTTGGCATTCGGCTTGTCAACCGTCAGGTTCTCGACGACCAACTCGCCGGGGCTGGTGTGCAAAACGGCGCCGCGCATGGGGTTCTCCTTGAATACTGGGAATTAGGTGGTGGTCAGGAAAGTTTCTATCAGGCTGATCACGTAGCCGATGTCTTCGTCGTCTAGGGAGTGGTTCATGGGAAGTACCACACCCCGTTCCATGATGGCGTCGGCGTTGGGGAGCCCGGCTTCGGGTTGGCGGAAGTCCACTCCGGCCATAAACGGCTGGCGGGCGGCGTTTCCGGTCCACACGGTGCGGGTGTCCACCCCGTTGCCGTCGAGATGGGCTTGCAGGTCGGCGCGCACGAAGCCGGCGTCGGGGGCAATGGTGAGCGGGTAGCACAGCCAGGCGGTGTCCAGCCCCTCGGTCTGGCGGGGGAGGCGGAAGCGGTCGGCATGTTTCGAGAAGAAATCCGTGTAGAGGTCGAAGCTGCGAGTGCGCCGGGCGAAGTTGGCGGGCACCTTGTCGAGCTGTTGGCGGCCGAAGGCGGCCCCGATCTCGGAGGGCTCGAAGTTCCAGGCCAGCTCGTCAAAAATGAACTGGTTGTCGTAGTGGATGCCGTCGAGTTCCTCCCAGAAGTTCCGGTCTCGGCGTTTGGAGCCGTAGAAGTGCAGCTCGGAGCGGCGCCCCCAACGGCGCAGCAGCAGACCCCGGTCTCGCAGGTTCTCGTCGTCGAGCAGCACCATCCCGCCGTTGCCTGCGCAGGTGATGATGTGCGATGACGCGAAGCTGGTGACGGTGAGATCGCTGCGGGTGCCGGTGGGCGTGCCCCGCAGCACCGGTCCCAGGGCGTCGCAGCTGTCCTCGATCACGAGCAGCCCGTGGCGGTCGGCGATGGCCCGGACGGCGTCCCAGTCGGGGGCGTTGCCTATGAGGTTTGGGGCCAAGATGGCCCGGGTGTCAGAACTGATGAGGCTCTCGATGGAACCGACGTCGATTTGGTAGGTGTCGGGGTCCACGTCGGCGAACACCGGCACCAGCCCGGCTCGCACCAGCGGGGCCACATCGGTGGAGAAGGTCACCGCCGCGGTGATCACCTCGCTGCCCGGTGGCAAGTCGGCCAACTCCACCGCCAAATACAGCGCGGAGGACCCCGAGTTGCACATGAGGCCCCGCTGTTTGCCGAACCGCTCGGCCACCGCCCACTCGAAGGCGGTCACGTTGCGACCCGGCCACAGCGCTGCCGCCCCGCCCCGTAGCACCTCTGTCACCGCTTCGATCTCGGCCTCGTCGTGCACGCTGGCCGCATAGAAGATCCGCTCGCCCATCAGCCCTCAGTTTGCCCCACCCCATCCAATGAGGCGCGATCAGGCAATGTCCTTGAGCGCGGTTGCGCCCAGGACCGCGGCCCCACCCCATCCAATGAGGCGCGATCAGGCAATGGGTCAGAGCCAGAGGTGATTCGGACTTGCGCTGGGATCAAACAGAGTGGCAGGGGTCGGAGTGACCGCCGCTCATGGCCTCTAGAAAGCCGGAAGCCCGTTCTTGGCGGGGGTAGCGGTTGGCCAGCTCCCAAAAGGCGGGACTGTGATTGGGCTCGCTGAGGTGGGCTAGCTCGTGGACGATGACCGCATCGAGTACCCAGCCCGGCACGCGGGCCAGACGGGTGGATATGCGGATGGTGCCCCGGGCCGAGGTGCATGACGCCCAGCGGTCGTTCTGCTCGGCCCAGGTGACCGACTCCGGATGAGGCAGGCCGTAGCGAGAGGCCAGCTTGACGGCCCGCTCGGCCAAATTCACACCGCCGGCCTCGGCCGCCCGCTTGCGCTCGAGGCGAGTCACCAGGCTGGCCACCATCTCGGCCTCGGCATCGGGCGTCACTCCCGCGGGAACCCGAACTTCAATGCAGTCGGGCAGGATCTTGGCCGCGGCCGTCTTTCGACGCCTTGGACTGCGGATGACGCGGATCGGCAGCCGCGGCAGCGCCTCAGGAACTACTTCGACGGCAGCGCCTGCCGCAGTGTCGATCACCGTGTCCACGAGGGCCGAATTCACGTTTCGACCATACCGACGGGGGGTGACGGTTTGGTGGATGGTGGCGAGCCCAAGCCACTGCGGTATCGTCCGCCCAAAACCAAGGGGGACATTAAAATGGCTGATCAGACCAAGACCCAGGCCGCGTGGGCAGAGATGGTTGATGCCCTGGGGCAGGTGAGCGAACGCTTCTGCGGAGAGGAATGGGGGGTGTCCGGCGAGCAGGACATCGCCGACAGCCACCGCTTGGTGCTGCACATCCTCCAGTCGGCCCTGTTCTCCCATGCCGAGTTCGATCCCGAGCGCCCGGTGTGGCGCCGGATCGTGTCGCCCACCCGCAAATTCACCGGTGACAACGCCGACGCGGTGTACTTCGAAGCCCCGGTGAGCGGGGATCTGGCTTACCGGGTCACCGGCAACCTGGCCGGAGCCGTCTACACGTCGTTCACGGTAGAGCTGGGGTCATCTGAGGGCCGATATGCCACCGGCACCGGCGGAGTGCTCAACGACGACGACATCGACGTTGACGCCGACGGCAACTACGAGGTGTTCCTCGGCGGCAAGCCCCGGGACCGCAACTGGCTGGACCTGCCCGCCGAGACAGGCCGGATCACCACCCGGCACTATTTCGAGGTTCCCAAGCCGGCTGCGGCCGACGAGTCGCTTCACATTCCCCTCACCATCGAGTGCCTCTCACCGGTGGGGCCGGCCACGCGGTGGACTGACGAGACCGTGGCCGCCGCTATCGGCCGGGTCAACAATCACGTGCTGGGCAAGACCATCCAGCAGCCCATCCCCGGCACCTACCCCCTGCCGACCTGGGTCAGCCGAGAGCCCAACGTGCTGCCCGATCCGCAGCCGCCCGGCACCATGGGCTTCGCAGCCTTCGACGCCTACTACACGATGGGGCTCTATGTGCTCGGCCCCGATGAGGCGTTGGTGATGACCGGGCGGTGGCCAGAGTGCAAATTTGGCAACGTGTGCCTGTGGACCGCTGCGGGACAGACCTACGACTACGGCAACCGCGTGACCAGCCGCAACCGGGCCAACACCACCCTGGAGGCCGACGGCGCCTTCAAGATGGTTATCGCCCACGAAGACCCCGGCGTGTACAACTGGCTGGACACCGAGGGCCGTCCCACCGGCAGCATCTTCTGGCGGTTCTTCCTGCCCACCGCAGGCGTGGAGCGCATCGAACCCGAGCTGGTCAAGCTGTCCGACCTGCGCTGAGCCCTTCTGCTTTGATCAGGCCAGCCTCGCGCTGAGCTTGCTGAGGGCGTCTTTGTCGAATCCGTAGAGGTCGGCGGCATTGCCTCCCACTAGCCGGGCAACCTCGTGGTCGGCCCGTCCGGCAAACTGCTGGTCCAGCATCTTCTGCGAGTTCGGCCAAGTGCCTTCGATGTGGGGGTAGTCGGAGCCCCACATGAGGTGGTCGGCACCCAGTCGATCCACCACGTCGACCTCGTCGGCGTCGGTGAACCCGGCGCCCAGGAACACCTGGCGGCGGAAGTACTCGCTGGGCCTCAAAGGAAGGTCTCGACGAAGCTGGTCGAACATCCGCAGCTCGTAGTAGTGGTCCAATTGGTCGAGCGTTTCCGGCACCCAGGTGGAACCCTGCTCGTTCATCACCATGCGCAGGCCAGGGTGGCGCTCGAAAGCGCCCGACCACATGAGCAGCCAGAACGGGCGATGGGCGTACCAAGAGATCTCGGTGAGGAAGATGCCCAGCGACCCGGTGAAGTCGCCGTAGTTGGGGGTCCAGCCCGAGTGAGTGTGAACCGGCAATCCCTCATCGGCGCAGGCCGCCCACACCGGGTCGTATCGGGGGTGGTTGTACAGGGGGTTGTCGCCAGTGCCGCTGCACAACAAGACGCCTCCGAACAGCCCCAGATCGCGCATCTGCTGGATCTCGGCGACTGTGGTGTCGATGTCGTCGACGGTGATTAGGCCCACCCCGGCGCGGCGTCCGGGGGCGTCGTTGCAGAAGTCGCCCAGCCAGCGGTTGTAGGCCCGGCAACCGGCCAGCCAAAGGGCCGGATCCTGCTCATACTGGTAGGTCATCAACCCCACATCGAAGGGGGTGACGGTCGGGCCGCCAGCACCGGGGTACAGGACTTCGGCGACGGTGCCATCGGCCTCAAGCTCTCGAAGTCGGCGGGTTGAGTCCCAGCCTCCGTCGACCCCGCCGGCGGCCACTTCCTCGATTTCGCCGAAATCCTCAAGGGCTTGGTCGCTGTAGATGGCGGCCCCGGTGTGTTCGGCCTTGCGCCGGTTCTTCATCTCGGTGTCGCCCAGCCATTGTTGATATGCGTCGTCGTAGCCGGGATCTAGGTATTGGCGGTAGGTGTCGGGCAGCGCGCTGGCGTGGCAGTCGGCTGAGATCATCAACAGGCCTTCCATCCCCATACTCTGCCCGGTGCCGAAGGGGTGCGCGGAATCGGCGGGCTGGCAGGCGAGAATGTCGGGGTGCAAATGCAGGGTCAGACACCAGAGCTGCCCGATGGGCTGGATTGCGTCGACTCCGATCTGCTGGCAGACCTGCGGAACGGGGTCATCGACAAACTTCCCGAAAGCGCCCTCGACTGCTTGCCGCCCAATGTGCGCGACGACATTCCCCCTGGATTGATTGATTTCGCCACGGCCAACCCCGAATTGGCGCTGGCGGCAGTGATCGTGGCCGTGGTGGCCACGCTGGTGTTTCTTTACAAGCTGGCCAAGCGAGCCTTCTTCGTCGCCTTGATTGCGGGAGCGGTGGCGGTTGTGGCTTGGTGGTGGTGGCTGGCAGAGCCAAATATCTTTTGACCATGGGCGAACGGCTGTTTGGGAGGATTCCGTCAACCCACCGGGG
>JAPPKI010000487.1 GCA_028820035.1 bacterium
GCTGGGCTGGGGGGTTGTGTGGTGGCTGGTCGGCGGGGTGATGGAGATCGTCCAACAATTGCCCGACAGCAGCCAGTTGTCGGCGGTCCTGGGGTTCATGGTCGGATCGTTCGCGGCCGGATCGTTGGGCGCCCGCCGGCTGCGATGGCAAGAACTCGAGTCCGTGGGACTCCTGATCCTGCCGACTCTGGTCTTGATGCTGGTGCTGTCGCTGCTCGCTCAGTCCCATCCCCTCGACGAGTGGGGGTGGGCGGCCTGGCCTCCAGCCTTCGCGGCGCACTACCTGCTCCTGCGCCGCCGGGAGGGTTCGTTCCCGCGGCCGGCGGCGGGACTGCACGTCGGCGGCTTCTGGACGCTGGCGGCGCTGGTGGCGGCCGAGGTCTACTGGCAGGTAGACCGGGTCGCCGAGGGTGTGTGGCCGTTGGCCGCGACGGTGGCCGCGGCCCTGGCGCTGGCGAGCGCGACGATGGCCGGCCGACGCCGGCTGGCGTGGCCGGTCGCGGCCCACTGGCGGACGTACCTTCTGGCCTGCGCCGGTCCGCTGCTGGCGGTGCTCGCAGTGGTGGTGCTCGGCGCGGCGGTGTCCCACGACGGAGACCCCACGCCGCTGCTGTTCCTGCCGGTGGTGAACCCCTTGGGGGTCCTCATCGGATTGCAGCTGGCCGCGCTGCTCGCCTGGAGGAGGCTGGCCGGGCCACAGCCGGACCATCCGTTCGAGGCCATGGTGACCGCTCGCTGGGCGCCGGCACTGGCCGTGCTGGGGTTGGTTCTCGCCACGGTGGAGACGGCCCGAGCCGTGAGCCACTGGATGGACGTGCCGTGGGAGTTGGATGCACTGTGGGACGCCACCGAGTTGCAGACATCGCTGTCGATCCTCTGGGCGGTGATCGGTCTGTCGGGGATGGTGGCCGGAGTGCGCATGGCCCGCCGAGCCGTGTGGGTGGCGGGAGCGTCGTGGATGGCGGTGGTGGTGGTCAAGCTGTTCCTGGTCGACTTGAGCAGCCTGACCGCGCTGGGCCGGGTGGTGTCGTTCATTGTGGTCGGGGTGCTGCTGCTGATAGTCGGCTACCTGGCCCCGGTGCCCCCGGCCGCACCGGCTGAAGACTCCGAAGATTCTCAGCCCGTTTGATCCACGCCAACGAGCACCTTGATCGAGGCTGCTGCTGCGCTGCCGTCGTCGCAGGCTTCGGCCCAGCCAGCGGCGTCGGAGTTGTGGTTGGCGTCATGGATGGCGACTGAGGCGCCCCGGTCGAGCAGGTGGCGGACCATCTCGGAACGCTGGAACTGGACGGCGAAGTGCAGCGCGGTGGTGTTCTGGTAGGGGCGGGCGTCGATGTCGGCGCCGGAGTCGAGGAGATAGTCGACGACTTCCCGCCGGTTGTTGAGGGCGGCGAACACCAGTGCCTCGCCCACGATGTCAGCCGGATCGTCGGAGGGTGGAGGGCCAGCGGGCCGGCCCACGTCGGCCCAGTTGGGGCGGTACGGGCCGGGGTCTGCCTGCAGCGACCCGTCGGGCGATACCCATCGTTGAACCTCGGCCAGCAGCCCCGAGGCCGCGGCCAGCCACAGCGAGGGCCGGTGCAGGCCGTGCGCGACCAGCACGTCGGCCGCCTCGGTGGAGCTGTGCATAGCTGCCGACTCCAGCGGCGTGATGTCGGCGTCGGCGCGGGCTGCAGGATCGGCGCCGGCGGCCAGCAGCTGCGTACAGAGGTCGGCCAGGTTCCAGCACCCGGCCAGGTTCAGGGCCCGGTCCAGATCGGCGCCCGCATCGATGAGCACGGCGACCAACTCCGGCGACGGCACCCCACCCTCGGGCTGCGTCATCCACTCGAGCATGGTGTTCTCGCCGACCCTGAGGTTCACCACCCCCGGATCGGCCTCAAGAGCCGCCCGCAGCCCATCGACGTCCTCGGTGAGCAGAGCGTGCAGCGCCGGCTGGATCCGCTCGTCGCCATCACTAGACATCGTGGTGCACCGCCCTCGTCGCGACTGCTTCTGCTAGGGTATTACACATGACATGCCCTGAGATGCCACGATGATGACAATCAAGCGTGCTGGTCTTGCATTGATGGTCAGTGTGGCCCTGGCCTGGATCGCTGGACTGTTCATGCCCGGGTACGGGCTCATAGATCCGGTGGACCAGAGCGACTTTCCCGCAGCGCGTGACGCCCTGGCCGATTCGGCGCTCCTTGCGCATTGGATGAACTTCATCACGCTCATTGCGCTGTTGCTGATGATCTTCGCCTTCCTGAGCATCTACCCTCTGGCGAGTCGGCAAGCCGGCGCGGGAGGCAGGCTCCTGCAGTTCGGCATCATCACTTCCGTCATCGAATGGAGCATTCTCATCATCGTCGTGGGGATGCGGCACTTCGAGATCCACTTGATGCAGCGCAGCAACCTGGCTGATAGCGGATCTCAGTCGGCGGCTGACTTCGAGGCTGCGGCCCTAAGCGTGCACTACGGCATGACGGCGGTCCTGTTGGCGTTCACGGTGATGTTCACGCTGGCGTCCATCCTGGTCGGCCTCGGGCTGGCCAAGCAGCTCGCATCCACCGACCTCTACAAGGCCGCGGCCTACGTCATGGCGGCATCCGGGCTAGTGGGGCTGGTCAACTTCCTCCTCGGCATGAACGATCCCGGCTTGGGCCTTGAGTCCCTGTTCACGATCAACGGCATAGCCCTGTTCGCCGCAGGAGCTTGCCTGTTGATCGTCGGGCTCGGCATGTACAAGGGTCGGATCGAGTTCGCCGAACGCGAATAACCAGGTTCGAGAGGCTCGTTCTGGCCGCCCGGACCCCCGACCTGCTCGAGATGGCCGGTGCGGTGGAGGTGCCGGCTGCCAAGCGGGGCGCGAGCTGGGACCAGGTGCGCTCGACAACCCGGGACCAGCAAGCGCGACGGTCTCGATCCTCACGGTCAACCGCATCGAGCCATTAGCCACGGATGAGCACCGACGGGAGCCAGAGCCGCTAGTCCGGCCCGGGCTGCCCACACGGCCGGGCTAGGTGTAGAGGTGGGAAGCGCTGCCGATCGGGACTTGGCCCGGCTCGGGGTTGGTGACCAGTACCTCGCACTCCATGCGGTCGGGATCTCTGAAGAACAGGCTGAGCTTGCGGCCGAAGTCGGTGACGGTGCCGTCGGTGGCGCCGGCCGCTGTGAGCCTGGAGCGGATCTCGCCGAAGTCCTCGAGGCTGGCCGCGTGCAGGCCGATGTGGTCGAGTCGACCCCGGCCGAACATCGGCGTTTGATGGTCGGCCTGGTTGTTGCCGTCGATCTCGAAGACGTTGAGCTCCGTCGCCGGACCAACGTTGATGACGGTCATGCGCGGCCCGCCGGGGAATTCCTCGCCGTCGAACTCCACGGTGGCCCCGAACATCTCGATGTAGAACGCCTGGAGCCGGTCCGAGTCGTTGGTAATGACGGCCACATGGTCGAGTCCCTGCGTAAGCATCAGGTCACCACCTCTCGCTGCGCGGATTGAAGTCGCTCGGCCGAAACGTCCCGTCCAACCGTCACGACCGCATCGTACGGCAGGCGACCGGCTACGCAACCGCTTCGCTCGCGGTGCGGGGTCAAGGTGCGATGGGGGTTTGGGCGGTTAGGCCGCCGTCGATGGTGAAGAGGCTTCCTGAGACGAAGGATGCCTCGTCGCTGGCCAGCCAGAGCACTAGGCCTGCTATGTCCTCGGGGCGACCCAGGCGGCCGACGGGATGGCGCTCTGCCGCCGCGGCACGGGCCGCGGCCGGATCGGCTGCGTGAGCGAAGGAAGAGTCGGCCATGGGGGTGGCTATCCAGCCCGGCAGCACTGCGTTGCAGCGGATGCCGTCGGTGCCGTGGTCGACGGCAATCGAGCGGGTCAGGGCGTGCACCGCCGCCTTCGACGTGTTGTACACGGCCATGCCGTGGTCGGAGACCGTGCCCGAGATCGAGCCCACGTTGATGATCACCCCGCCCTCGGGCTGGGCCCTCATCTGGCGCACCGCGGCCCGGCAGACGTTGAACACACCCCGCACGTTCGCGCCCATCACGTAGTCGAAGTCCTCGTCGGTGGTGTCGGCCACGGTCTTCTCAACCTGCACGCCGGCGTTGTTGACCACCACCTCGACCCGGCCGTAGGCCTCAGTCGCCGCGGCGACCAACGCGTCGGCCTGGGCTGGATCGGCCACGTCCGTTCGGATCCAGCGGCCCAGGCCGTCCGGCGGCTCGCTCCGGCTGCCGGTCATCACCCGGGCGCCGGCGGCCACGAACCGCTCGGCTACCGCCAGCCCGATCCCCGAGCTGGCCCCGGTCACCACCACCGCCGCGCCCCTCAGCGAGTCCACTAGCCGCTCCCCGACCCCTAGACGAAGCGCGATCCCGGCGCGGTGCCGTCGATGTAGCGCTGCTGGCGGGCCTTGAATTCCTCGCTCAGAAGACCGAGCCGGTTGAGCTTCTTCAACACGCCCTGCACGTCGTCGACATCGAACAGGTCCAGCTGTTCGGACCACTTGAAGTCGCCGGCATACCGGAACCACGAGCACCCCAGGCCGTTGGTCTGGATCCGCCTGCCCGCCTCGTCCTCGAACGGCGTCACCTGGTGCCAGTACCCGACGATCTCAGCCTTGGCGTCATCGATCACCACCTTCAGGTAGGGATAGGTCCAGCCCTCGAAGCCGATCATCTCGAACCCCAGAACGTGATCGATGATGTCCTGACGGCCCCGGGCGGCGAACTCCCCGTGATGGCCCACCGTCCACGTGTAGTAGGCGTCCTCGGTGTAGAACGCCCCAAGCCCGGTCCAGTCGTCGGCAGCCTCCGCCGCCTCGTTGGCCGCCGTCCACCGGCGCCACATCTCTTCCATTTCTTGGCGGGAATAACCCATCGCCACTCCCTCAAGGTCGCTCGCTGTCCGCAAACCCGGCGGACTGCCGATGACGAACACTGTCGGCTCCGGCCCCGTGACGCAACTCCACGCCCAGGGGACTGATCCCGCGGCAACGGTGCCATCATGGGGGCATGGAGATCCATGGGACATGCAAGCCTGGCTTCGAGGCGGTCCGGGATGCGTTCGAGGCCAACTTCGACGAGGGGCTGGAGGTTGGCGCGGCTGCGGCGGTGAGCTTGGACGGCGAGTTCGTGGTCGACATCTGGGGCGGTGACGCCGACACCGACGGCACACCTTGGCAGCGCGACACCATCGTCAACGTCTACTCCACCACCAAGACCATGGCCGCCACCTGCATGCTGATGCTGGCCGACCGGGGCGAGCTCGACTTCGACGCTCCCGTGGCCCAGTACTGGCCCGAGTTCGCCCAGAACGGCAAGGAGGGCGTGCTCGTGAGCCACGTGATGGCCCACACAGCCGGGGTGCCCGGCTTCGACCCGCCGTTGGCCACCATCGAGCAGCTCTACGACCTCGAAGCCGTGGCCGACAACCTCGCGGCCCAGGCTCCGTGGTGGCAGCCGGGCACCGCCTCGGGCTACCACGCCATCAGCCAAGGCAACTTGCAGGGCGAGATCCTCTACCGCATCACCGGGCGCCGCATGGCCGACTGGTTCCGCACCGAGGTGGCCGAGCCTCTCGGCGCCGACTTCTGGATGAGCGTGCCCGCCTCCGAGGACCACCGGGTGGGCGCGCTGGTGCCACCGGTGTTCAGCGGCGACAAGCTCACCATCAACGGGCAGGAGGTGTCGGCCGACTCCATCGCGGTGCGTGCCCTGTTAAGCGCGCCCATGACCGCCACCGAGCCTGCTACCCGGGAGTGGCGGGCCGCGGAGATCCCCGCCGCGGGCGGGTTCGGCAACGCCCGGTCGGTCGCCCGCATCCACGCCGCGCTGGCGTGCGGCGGAACCCTCGATGGTGTCCGGCTGATGTCGGAGGCCGGCGTGCGGCGGGCCCTGGAGGAGCAGACCGACGGCATCGACCAGGTGCTGATGGTGCGCCTGCGCCACGGGCTCGGCTTCGGGTTCCAGCTCGGCGAGACGTTCACCACCGAGCCGGGCCAGATGTTCTGGGGCGGCTGGGGCGGATCCCTGGCCGCGATCGACCTCGACGCCCGCCTGAGCGTCGCCTACGTCATGAACCGCATGGACGCCGACCTTATGGGCGACATGCGTGGCCGCCGGATCGCCGACGCCGTACGGACCTGCCTGTAGTCGCCTAGTCCTCGCCGATGTCCTCGTTCCAGAGGTCGGGCTCGGCCGCCATGAACTCCTCCATCATGGCCACGCACGCCTCGTCGTCGAGCACGGTCACCCTCACGCCCCGCTCGGCCAGCAGGGCCTCCTCG